>JAKSIB010000011.1 GCA_024399065.1 Fibrobacter sp.
AAGTGGTTTTACCGTGGTCAACGTGACCGATGGTGCCGATGTTGCAGTGCGGCTTACTTCTGTCAAAATGTTCTTTTGCCATTTTATTCCTCTTCTTCAGCAGAAGGTTTATCGCTTCGAATCGTAGGAACGGCGCGGGTTAGAGCCTGATTCCTGTTATTTCGCAGAGCATAGGAAGCGGTACTCTACGAATTTTGCTGCTCAAATTTAGCAATTTCAAGAAATATTTCAAGGATTTTTCTTTGATTTTTGGCGAAAAATGGGGATTTTCGGCTTTTCAACACCAGTAGCAGAGCCACCCCACCGGTTGCGCAATATCACGTCTTCAAGAAGTGAAAAACGCCCTTTTTTGCAAAATTTCAACGGTTCAACATTTTTATTCTTCTTTAAATTCCAACTTATCAACACATCTTCAACAAGAAAGAACTTTATCGCAACCCGTTAAAAATCAACATTTTATGAATATGTAAAACATTTTTTACAAATAAAGAATTTACATTAATTTACATTCGTCATCTCGACACATTCGACCAAATTATGACGGAGAACACTTCAAGAACGAAATCCACCCCTATTCCCGAGTTTTTACAAAAGATTACATAATAAGTAATTATCTTTTAGGCCGGTGTTTTTAGGGCAAACAAAGGATTGTAGATGAAGTTTCCATTTTTCAAGGCTCTTGTCGCTGCAAGCGCATTCGCACTGATCTGCAGCTGCGGCGACGAATCCCCGACAAAAACAGAAGATAGCGGCTCCAAGTACATCGTTGCCGATCGTTCCTACATTTTTGTTGACTCCAACAAAAACACATACCTCATTTCCGACAAGGGTGTCGTATCCGACACCAATGGCACTGTCATCGGCCTTGCAGACAGCGCATCCGGTCTTATCGTCTATGCAGACGGCACCCCAATCGCCACGGAAGTCGATTTTTCCAAGCTTGAAGTCGTAGAACCCACCATCATCCTCGCCGATGGCTGGCTCCTCAACACCGACCAGACCTTGATCATCTACCAGGATCTCATTGTCTACGACGCAGCCGGTAATCCCATCGGAACCTTCGTCCTTAACGAAGGCACCTTCATCGGCAACATCTACACCATCGACGGAAACCTCATGGTGAAGGATGTAGACCTGAGCGCCCTGCCTATCGTCTCTGCAAACGTATCCCTTCCGGGTTCCAGCAGCGCAGGCTCCGACGATCTCGGCACTCCGAGTTCCGACAGCAACCCCGGATCTTCCGGAAGCGTCCCGAAATCCTCCAGCAGCGTCGCAAAGTCCTCTTCCAGCTCCGCTCCTCCCCCGAGCAGCTCCAGCGCCGACCCCAACGGAAACTGCCCCGTCATCAAGTACGTGAACGGTGGTGCCAGCGGTTCCGGCTTCGCCAGCCGTTACTGGGACTGCTGCAAGCCCAGCTGTTCCTGGAACGAAAACGCAGGCGGCCATTTGGCCAAGCAGTGCGACGCCAAGGGTAACCAGATCAACGACCCGGGTTCCGGAAGTATCTGTAGCGGCGGCAACGCAGCAACTTGCGTTAGCCAGTCTCCGTTCACCATCGAAGGTTGCGAAAATATCGGTTTCGCCTTCGCTGCAGTTCCTGGAAGCCAGGGCGGTAAGTGCGGTCACTGCTACGAGCTCACCTTCACCGGCGAAGCATATTACTACGATGGCGACCAGAAGAAGTCCAGCACCGGCACCGGTTCCAAGAGATTGAAGAACGCAGGCAAGAAGCTCATCATCATGGCCTCCAACATCGGCTACGACGTCAGAAACGACCAGTTCGATATCATGATTCCGGGCGGCGGCTACGGCGCATTTGACGGATGCTCCTCCAGAATGGGTTGGGGCGACCAGGGCGAACGCTACGGCGGCCTCCTCAGTCAGTGCGAAATCGCCAATAACTATGCCTATGTCAAGGCCAAGAACTGCCTCATCGAAAAGTGCAACAGCAACTTCGGCAGCGACAAGGTGGCAAAGGAAGGCTGCCTCTTCCTGGCCAACTTCCTGGAAGCCACCAGCAACCCGGCACACACTTTCAAGGAAGTGGAATGCCCGGAAGTCCTCAAAAACAAGTACTAATAGCTGGTTAACCCGATATTCAACAAAAGCCTCCGCTAAGGCGGGGGCTTTTTCATTTTTTAGGTGCGTCAAACTTATTTTTTTTATAACAAGTTAAAGTGTGTTACAGGACACGCAACTCAATATGTAACAAAAATTTACATGCACCTGACTGCTTAAAAATTTATTTTTGGGCGCGGATGGAATTGGAAGGGCTTTCTTACAGAAAGTCTAAGTTTTGGTTTTTTTGAGGATTCTTTATGAAACACCCATTTTTTAAGTCCGTCCTGGTTCTTGCAGCAGCTGCAGCACTGATTAACTGCTCCGAAGAGAATACCACTGCCCCCGAAAACGACCAGGTCGTAAGCGGACAATTAGTCGCCAGCGACTACTGCTGGGTTCTCAACACCGACCAGACCTTGCTTATCCTGGCAACTGGCGTTGTAACAGATGTGAACGGCAATGCTGTAGGCTACACCGACCCGACTTTCACGAACATCGTCACTCTTGACGGCACTCAGTTCATCGTCACGAACATCGACCTGAACAATCTTACCATGCTGAACCCGGGTGACCCCATTCCGAGCAACAACTCCCTGATTCCGGGATCTAGCGCAACCGTCGCTGTTCCGAGTTCCTCTGCAACTATTGCAACCCCGGCTTCCTCCGCTGCAAACGGCAATGGCAACGCAGGAACAGTTGTAAACCCGACTTCTTCTGCAACTAACGTAACAGCAAAGTCTAGTTCTTCCGCAAAGCCTGCTTCCTCCACAGGAACCCAGAATAACAACAATCAGCAGACTCAGGGCGGCTCTGACGGCACTTGCTTCGACAAGCCTTCTAACAAGTATGTAAAGCCCTACGACAATCTCAACGTGAACGGTGCATCTTACGCCTACAAGGAAGACTGCACCATCAACTGCTATTACGATCCGCAGGGCAAGAATTGCGCAAGCCTCGGCTCTAGCACCAACACCAATAATAACCAGCAGCAGACTCAAAACAATAATCAGCAGCAGTCTTCTTCTAGCAAGCCAAAGTCTTCCAGCTCCGCTCCGAAGTCTTCTTCTAGCCAGCAGCAACAGCAGCAGAGCGGCAACACTAGCGGCACCGTTTCCAGCAACTACACCATCAAGTACGTTGCCGGCGGTAAGTCTGGTTCCGGCTATGCCTCCCGTTACTGGGACTGCTGCGAACCTCACTGTGCATGGCCCGAACACGGCGGCAAGGCATCCACTTGCGACGCAAGGGGTAACAAGGTCCAGGGCGGTTCCCAGAGTATGTGCGATGGCGGTAACGCAGGCATTTGCCGCGGTCAGTTCCCCATCGTTGTCAACGACACCCTGGCATTCGCCTTTGCAGCAACTCCGGGTGGTGAAAGCAACTGTGGTAAGTGCTTCGACCTGGTATTTACTGGTCAGGGCAAGTATGCAACCGACAACCATACCAAACTGAAGGGCAAGCATCTTATCGTTATGTCCAACAACGTGGGTTATGACGTGGCCGGCGGCCAGTTCGATATTATGATCCCTGGTGGTGGCTTCGGTATCTTTGACGGTTGCTCCGCAAAGATGGGCTGGGGCTCCCAGGGCGCACGCTACGGTGGACTCCTGACCGAATGTGAAGAATCCTCCGGATATAAGGCATCCACCTACAAGAGCTGCCTCACCAACAAGTGCAACACCTCCTTCGCAAACGACCCGCAAGCCAAGGAAGGCTGCCTGTTCCTCGCCAACTGGATGAATGCTGCAGGTAATCCACTCCACAACTACAAGGAAGTGGAATGCCCGCAGGAACTCATCGCAAGATTCTAGTCTGAAGTTCTCCTGAATTTGAAAAAGCTCCCGGCGAAGCCGGGGGCTTTTTTGCTGTACTCTGGTGAGGCGGGTGACGGAACAATTCGCGGGCACAGCGGAACACTGGCGCGAACTGCGAGGCGGGTGACGAAATGTTCCAAAGGGGCAGATCCGCCCTGATGAACGGCAGGCATAGAACTTGTATGCAATCGGGGGAGCGGAAGACGGGACGGCCAGCAATAATTGTACCGCGGGAATGGAGGCACGGCTGAAGCGAGGGGGCGAGTGCCGGAGTTAATTTGTATGAAGTAGCCCCCACCCAAAAAAGTGCTGCCCCTCCCCTGCACAAAAAAGGCCTGCGGAAAATTCCACAGGTCAAGTTCTTGCAAGCTTTTTGCCCGGCAATTATTCAGCGGCCATGGTCGAAGCGGGAAGTGTTTCGTCCAGGAAGTTGAAGATGATGTTGTAGGCGTTGTCGCGGACAGGTTTCTTGGAAAGGACGATATCGTGGAGGGCGCCGGGGATTTCGGCCATGGTGATCTGGGAGCCCAGTCGTGCGCCGTAGCGCTTGATGTCTTCCACGTTGAGGACGCCGTCGCAGCGGGTATATTCGTCGGCCCATTCGTCCTGATCGATGCTGCAGTCGCTATGCATCACGAGGATCGGGGTGTCCAGCTCCAGACCCTTCTGCACGAAGGCGTGTGCCTTGTGGATGGCGCGAACCCAGGCGAAGTTCACGGGGATGCTGTTGATAGTCTTGATGGTGGTATCGAATTCCCATTCGCCGCGGTACTGCTTGAGCAGGCTTTCAGCGTAGTTGGTATTTTCACCGCGGGGAACGCCGAAGCTCGGAAAGAACTGGCCCAGCACGGAAATGCCCGGGATGATCAGTTCGCGGGTGAGGAACTCGTAGTTCATTTCCAGGAAGGGGCTGTTCAGAACCACGGCGGAGAAGTCCTTGCCTTTTTCGCGGGCGTCCGCATACATGGTGGCGACGAGGCCGCCGGTACTGTGGCCGATAATTGCCACGGGAGCATCAGGGTGCTGGCGCTTCATTTGGGCGACGCAGGAATCCAGCTCGGGATAGTATTCCGCGATGTTGTGGACTTCACCGATGCGGTCGCCTTCTCGGAGGGAGCGGCCATAGTTGTGCAGATCGACGGCATAGAATGCGTAGCCTGCAGAGTCGGCCTTTTCAGCCATTTCCCGCTGGAAGTAGTAGTCGTTGAATCCGTGAATGTAGAGGACGGATGCCTTGGGCTGAGCAGTCGCAGAATCAGCCGCAACGAAACTGCCGAAGGGGTATTCAACGATGGTGGCGTGGAAACTCGGGAACTGGGCGACGGGTTCGGTATCGAAACTGCGCGCAATGAAAGGTTCCCCCAGATAGGGATCCTTCACGGCGTCTTCTGCAACGGCATTTGCAGCCAGCAGAGACAAGCCCAAAAAATAAACCCAATTGCTCACCTTTACCACGGAAAAGCAATATAACAAATTGAAAACTCTGAAAACTTACTTTTTTATCACATTTGCAAGTGGGGCTTAAGGGGACCGAAAAGAAGCTTTTTAAGTGGTTTGATTTGAAAGGAAATATGCGAATAACTATATTTATGCATAGAGGTATTAATATGGAATACAAAGTTAAAGATATCAACCTTGCCGCCTGGGGCCGCAAGGAACTGGACCTGGCCGAAACTGAAATGCCGGGCCTCATGGCTCTCCGCAAGGAATACGAAGGCAAGAAGCCTCTCGCTGGCGCACGCATCATGGGTTCTCTCCACATGACCGTGCAGACCGCTATCCTCATCGAAACTCTCGTTGACCTGGGCGCAGACGTTCGCTGGGTCTCCTGCAACATCTTCAGTACCCAGGACCATGCTGCCGCTGCAGTTGTCGTGGGCAAGAAGGGCACTGTGGAAAACCCGCAGGGTGTTCCTGTTTTCGCTTGGAAGGGCGAATCCTTGGAAGAATACTGGGAAAACACTGCCAAGGCTCTCGTATGGCCCGACGGCAAGACTGCAGACCTGATTGTGGACGACGGTGGCGACGCTACCATGCTGGTGACCTGCGGTGCCGAGTTCGAAGAAGCAGGCAAGGTTCCTGAATTCAACCCGGAAACCGACTCCGAAGAATGGGGCGTGTTCCTCGCAACTTGCAAGAAGATTTTCGAAAAGGATCCGAAGCAGTGGACCCGCGCTCGCGAAACCCTCAAGGGTGTTTCCGAAGAAACCACTACCGGCGTGCATCGCCTGTACCAGATGGCCAAGGAAGGCCGCCTGAAGTTCCCGGCCATCAACGTGAACGATTCCGTGACCAAGTCCAAGTTCGACAACCTCTACGGTTGCCGCCACTCCCTCATCGACGGCATCAACCGCGCTTCCGACGTGATGATGGCCGGCAAGATCGCTGTGGTCTGCGGCTACGGTGACGTGGGTAAGGGTTGTGCCCAGTCCCTCCGCGGTCAGGGCGCTCGCGTGATCGTTACTGAAGTGGACCCCATCTGCGCTCTCCAGGCTGTGATGGAAGGCTACGAAGTGAAGACTCTCGACGAAGTCGTTTCCGAGGCAGATATCTTTGTCACCACCACCGGTAACATCGGCATTATCTCCGCCGCTCAGATGAGCAAGATGAAGCATCGCGCCATCGTGGGCAACATCGGCCACTTCGACAACGAAATCGACATGGCTGGCCTCAAGAAGATTCCGGGCATCGTTCGCAACGAAATCAAGCCCCAGTACGATGAATGGATCTTCCCCGATGGCCACAGCATCCTCGTGCTCGCTGAAGGCCGCTTGCTGAACCTCGGCTGCGCTACCGGTCACCCCAGCTTCGTGATGTCCGCTAGCTTCACCAACCAGACCATCGCCCAGATCGACCTGTGGCTCAACGCTACCGGCAAGCAGACTGTGGCTGGCATCAAGTACGAAACCGGCGTCGTTTACACCTTGCCGAAGATCCTGGATGAAAAGGTTGCTCGCCTGCACCTCGAAAAGCTGGGCGTTCACCTGACTACCCTCACCCAGGCTCAGGCCGACTACATCGGCGTGAAGGTTGAAGGTCCGTACAAGGTGGACTTCTACCGTTACTAATAGGCGCGAGGTCCGAGGCTCCAGGCACGAGGCACAATGATCGTGAACTAACGTCTCGACATATCGCAAAATAAAAACGGCTGCGTGATGAACGCAGTCGTTTTTTAATTGTTTTGTCGTAGAGCGAGCTCTGCCGCGACACTCGGTTTGCTAGTAATGGCGCTCGACTTGTTAATAGTGGCGGCGCTTCACGCCGCTTACTCACTTCGCCCCACCTAAAGGTGGCCATGTCCACGTAAGTGCTAAAGCACTAAGTGGCCAAAGGTCGGCCATAGGAAAATGCAAGCATTTTCCTGCGGCACTCACCTTGCTAATAGTTGATAGCCAGGTAGAAGTTGAAGGCGCCGTAGACGTGAGCGGCAGGTTCCATCTTCAGAACGTTCACGAGAACATCGTAGCTTGCGCCAAGTTCCAACTGAGTGGTGGTGGTGCGGAACACGACCATACCGACTTCAACGTTGGCGGCAAAGCCAAAGCCAAACTTGTCGCCGAAGGTGCTCTTGGAATATTCGTTCAAGTAACCATCGTACTGAAGACCAAGACCGAAGCCACCGCCAACATACGGGGAGTAAATGTCGTTGAGGAAGAAGTATCTACCGCCGAGAACGCCGATAGCCTGAGTTTCAAAGTAGTCACCGAAGGCAAAGTTTGCGTTCATCACAAAGGTGATGGAACCATGGGAAGTCATTTCCCAAATACGGCCGTGGTGAACGAGGAGAGCCAGGGCCCAGTCACGTTCCGGGTTCATTTCTTCGTGGCGCCAGTTGTGCCAAGTGGAGAAACCGATACCCCAGCTTCTGAAGGTGTACTTGCAGCGCTTCAGTTCCGGGATGGAGTCGTCGTCGAAGGGAGACTTTGCAGGCATCACATCATCTTCCACCGGTTCGGTAGAACCAGAGGTGTTTGTGCCAAACAAGGTATCGTAGTCGGTAGAAGCATAAGATTCCTCGGAGGAGGAAGATGCTACAGCGGGAGCTTCAGCTGCGGCAGTTTCAGCCACATATTCTTCAGAAGAACTGGAAACATATTCTTCCACGGAGCTGGAGCTTTCTGCCTCAGAGATTCCGGAGACATCTGCGATATAATCGTCAGCGAGGTAGTCTTCCTGTGCAAAAACTGCACCGGCAAGAGCGATGGTAAGGACTGCAAAAATTTTCTTCATGATACCAAATATACAAACAAGTGGGGATTCGCGCAAAAACCATTTTGTAACATCTTTCTAATTTTACATGCGTTAACATAACTAAGACCGGTTTTCAGCATTAATCCGTCAAATTACTATGAATAAAGCCGCCATTATTGTCGCTGTCAGTATGCTCCTCAGCCGTGTGCTGGGAATTTTCCGTGAAATGCTCCTGGCCCATGCCGCTGGCGTGTCCCTGGAAAAGAACGCCCTGGACCTTGCCTTCATGATTCCGGACATCCTGAATCACGTGGTCAGCACTGGTTTCCTCTCCATCATCTTCATCCCGATTTTCACCGGCTACAAGGTGGCGGGTGACGAAGAGAAGAGCTGGAAGTTCTTCAGCAACGTGCTGAACACCTTCGGCATGGCATTGCTCATTCTGGTGGTGCCCGCATTTATCTTCATGCCGGAACTTCTGCAGCTATTGACTGTGGAAGGCGCCACCCCGGAACTGATTGAACGCGCCACCTACTACGGCCGCATCATCCTGCCGGGTCAGATTTTCATCTTCGTGGGAAGCATCCTCGTCGCAGTGCAGCACACCCGTAAGCAGTTCCTCATCCCCTCCCTCACCGGCTTGATCTACAACGTGGCCATCGTGGGCGGCGGCCTCGCAGGTATTCTGCTTGGCAAGCAGAATGGCGTGAACTACGGTCTGGAAGGTTTCGCCTGGGGCGTTCCCGTGGGCGCGTTCATCGGCTTCTTTGCACTGCAGATTTTTGGCGCAAAGAGGGGTGGCGTAAAATACGAATTCATCTTACAGCCTACTCATCCGGATATCGTTCGCTACTTCAAGATGATGATCCCCATGTCCCTGGGCGTCGGCTCCATGTTCGGTCTTGAATTCATCATCAGAAGCTTCGGCGCCAACTTCGGCACCAGCGGTATCTCCAGCCTCAACTACGCCTACCGCGTGATGTACACTCTCGTTGCCGTCTTCGGATTCTCCGTTTCCGTCACCAGCTATCCTGACATGGCTCGCCTCGTGAAGGAAGGCCAGATCAAGCAGCTGAACGAAAAAATCTGGAAGAGCCTTTCCCGCATGTTCTGCATCTTGATTCCTGCAGTTGTTGCCGTGTGGGCCCTCTCCTTCCCCGCTGTCCGTATCCTGTTTGAACGCGGCGCCTTCCATCGCGAAACCACGGAAGCCATCACTGAAATCCTCCGCTGGTACTTACCCGTTTCTCTCGGCCTTTGCCTCCAGGCAGTTCTCGTGCGCAGCTTCTACGCTGCAGAACGCATGTGGCTCCCCACCCTCCTGAACACAGGCATCTTCGCATTGACCATCCCCGCCTACTTGCTCCTTGGCGCACCGCTTGGCATCAAGAGCGTTCCTATCGTAGGCGCAACCGGCGCCCTGCTGCAAGTCATTTCCATGATCTTCATGTGGGCCCGCAAGAACGGTACCGACGGTATGAAGGAAGCCTTGATGAACATGGGTCGCGCACTGGTCGCCTTCGGCATCATGATTTGTGCCGCCCTGGGCCTGGACCACGTTACCGGCGAATTCGTCCGTAGCACAAGCCTCGTGGTTCTCGTAATCTACAGCTGTATTGCCGGCGTAATCCTTCTGGCAGTCACCCTCTTCATCCAGAAGCTTTTGGGCAGCAAGGACGCAGGCGACATCCTGAACGAACTCCTGGGCAAGGTTCTAAGAAAACTCCACTTGAAGAAATAAACAGCAAAAAAAGCGCTGGTAATTTTCATATACCAAAAAGAGCGGCCCCGTCGAGCCGCCTCTTTTTGCCCTAAATTCGCCAAAGAAGGCCTTTTTTTAGAGCAAAAGTGTAATCTATATCACACCTGGGCGATACAGTAGGGACAGTTTGGGACATTTTGAGGGTTTGTATATTTAAAATTTACCTAGATTCAGCTAAATTTACATTGCAAACTGAGAAATACATTGTTATAAATGGATTGCTCAAGTTTAAAGAATTTTGTCCTAAGGGACATCAAGGATCCTCCTAACCCCCAAAAAGCTCTCGATGGCCTCGGCTGTCGGGAGTTTTTTTATATAATTTTCTCATAGTTGGAGTTAGATGCTATTTGCATTGGGGGTCGAATGAAGATCTTAACAAAAATCATCGCACTGTTTCTAGTGGTTTCGTTGGCAGGTTGCGCATACAACCACCCGAACCCAATTGCCCGAGACGTTTCCTACGGGGCGACTGCGGGTGCCCTACCCGGGCTGGCCATGATGTCACTCCTTGCAGAATCCGACGATGCAGCAGACGCAGAAACCGAACTCGGGTTCTTTGGATTATCCCTGGTGGTCCTCGGAGGAGGAGCCCTTGTGGGTACCGCAGTGGGCGCAGTCGTTGGCGTAATACAGTGGTTTATTGAAACCGCAAATTACGATCCCACCAAGGATCCGGACCATCCCGACTACATCCCGCCACAGCAGTACCAGGCGCCGGAACAGTACGATTCCTATGACGAACCGCAGGCTGTCCGACAAGGTGAAGATTATTCCGAAGAGGCTGAGCAAGCCGCGCCACAGGCGGTCCGTCAAAGCGAGGAATACGCTCCCGAGGCAGTCGAGCCTGCGGAGGCCGCCGAGCCAGCCGTCCAAGAAATTCAAGATTACCAACCTGCACCTGCAGCACCGTAAAAAAGAAAAAGGAATCCCTGGCGGGATTCTTTTTCTTGCAATTATCAATACGATAGAATTATTTTATATGTACTTTCGCGGTCACGGAATGACCATGGCTGCGGGCAACCACCATGTAATTTCCGGAAGGAAGGTTGCCAGTATTTTGCATCACCTGCCCCATGGGATTTACAATGCTGACGCTGGCATCGGAATCCATTCCCGAGATACGGATGGACTTGTCTACCACACTTATCTGCGGAACCGCGAAACGAATATTGCGAACCTGCGCAGCCCCAATTCCAGCAGCATCGCTAGCCGCATACAAAGGCGCCACAGCTTCCGCCCACAGGCGGTGCATGCTTTGCGCACCTGATGGCATGGGATGCACGCCATCGCCATTGGTGGCGATCAATTCTTCCGGATGATTCAAGAAGTGGTTGTAAAAATCCGGCCCCTGGGGAAGGTTGTTCTTCTCCACAAGATCGTCAATGGCTTTTACATAATCCGGATGCACCTGCCATTTCGCAACCGCAGGATTAGTCGCCATGATCCTCGCAATAATCGGGGTGATTCCGTGAGCCTTTGCAGAATCAATGATGGTCTGCATATTGCGAGTAAATATTTGCAGGTTATCCTTGCTACCGCCCCAGGCATCATTGGTCCCCATTTCAATAGCCCAGTACTTTACGTTGGTCGCATTGTCCATGTAAATAGAAAAGGCATCCATGATGTTGGACGTGTTCACGCAACCAACTCCGCCACGAATCATCGCCGGGGTAAACGCAGGGAACCGTGCATGGATGAAATCAGAAAAAGTGGAGTCCACGGCGATCTGCTTCAACCCCATTTGGCTGATGCTTGTACCCAAGAAAAACCATGTGTCGGTACCACCGTTGCTGATATCGTAGGCGCCAACTTCCTCGAACATCTGCACCTTTTCTGCACTCATGATGCGGAACCAGGATTTACCCTTGAAGTCAATTTCCACGCCACGGGACATCACAGGATTGTTCGTCACCTGCAAGGCGATTTCCCAATCACCGTCTACGCCATTGGTTGAATTTGCAGAAGTCAGGATAGCGAAATTCTTTAAAGGGATTCCCAAGTGCTGACAAATAGTTTGTACATACTCGTTCCCTACCCAGCCCTCATCTCCGCGGGTGTCCCAGGTAATGAAAAGCTTTGTAGGCCCCTCACCCACATTCAAGGCGATGTCGGTCATGTCGAACTGATGATCATCCAAATGGCCATCGGTATAAACGCCAGGATTACCTGAGGCTACGGCCCCCGAAATATAAAGATTCCTGCCCGCACTCAAATTAGCATTGGGCGTAATCCCAAAAGCCGCACCAACGGCAAGCGCAGCAAAGCACATGGATTTTAGTCCTGGAAGTTTCACGCATACTCCATCGTACTCCTAACGCCCAGAACTATCACTTTTAAAAAAAATAATACTTTATTACAACCTCAACAAAAAAAGGCAGCCCAGTCGGACGCCCTTTTTTGAAATTTTCGCAGCTTATTACGGAGCGCAACCCTTCGGATATTCGTCCGTCAGGCAGTCCTGAGTTTCCAGAGGATCGCCCTTCTCATAGCTGGACCAATCGTCACGCCAACGGAAGCGGTTTTCCTTGGTGGTATTGATTGTAGTCATGTAATGGTCCACCAGGTACTGGGGGCATTCCACTTCTTCCCAGTTGAAGGTCGGATTATCTGCAGTCATGTACCATTCAGCATACCACTTACAGCCACGGAGCAAGTTGGGCCAGCCCTGGAATACGCTTTCGCACTTTTCAATAACGCACTTCTGATATGCCTCAACCGTGTTATCCCAGCCGAGGGCACTCTGGCATTCGGTCATGAAGCCACCGCCGTTGGCACCAAGGCCAGAAGCGGGAACGCCGATCTGGGTAGAAAGGGCATTGAATGCACCCACGCCACCACCCGGCACCATCATGTCGAACTGGCCGTCTTCCACATCGTAACCGATATTGGAGACCATGACCACCAAGTGCTTGCCCTTGAGGGCCTTATGGGTCGCCTTAATGTCGTTGGCATGGTTGCCACCGTTAAACTGCAAGTGATAGCACTTGCCGCAGCCATACTTATACAAGTTTCCGGAGCCAGCCACATAGCCATAGGCAAGAGTATCGTTCACGGCAATAGGAGCCATGTCGGTACAGGTGTAAGTACCACCGGCATTGGAATTTACGCAAGCGCTGTTAGTACCTTCGTAGCCCATCCAGTACTGCTGAACTGCATGGCCAAGGGTAAATGCCGGAACTTCCACATCGTGGATGTTGCAGTTACGGGCAACCGTCATACCAGCCTGGTAGGTTTCTTCGCTAGTGGTATCCACGCTGCTCAACCAAGAGCAATGCGGCTTACAAGCATCCCAGTAACGGGAACTCCAGCCAGTCTTACCGTTGCTCAAGATATCGGTAGTATAGGAGGCGGGAGGAGCACCATAGGATTCAATGGTCGGGAAACCGTTTTCGTCAAGTTCCGGATTCTTGCTTTCGGAGCTTGCAGGAACCGATGCCACAGAGGAGCTGGAGCCCACAACAGGAGCGGAGCCACTGGATGCGGGAGCACCTTCAACAGAACTGCTGGAACCCACAACAGGAGCAGAACCGCTGGAAGCAGGAACAGCAGCAACAGAGCTGCTGGACAACACCGGTTCGCCACCGATGGGATTTTCAGGATTACCCGGATTTGCAGGAGTGTCATCGCCACATGCAATCATGCCGCCAGCTACAGCCAGCATACCTGCCGCAATCAAGCTCTTATAGAAAGGATGTTTCATATAACCTCTTCTGCGCCATCTACACCAAACACGGCGCCTTATTTACTGGGGTAAAAAATATATTCTTACACCCCAAATTCAAACAGTTGACGGTTCCTTGGAAGCTTAAAATGTTCCCGAAGTGCGCCCAGTCACTACTGGGGTACGTCGCAACCGGCGCTGGGATTCTGCCATCCACCAGGTTCTACAGGAGCTTCGCCAGCCTTCCAGCAATGCAAGGTATCCAGCACATCGCCTTCCTTGAAGGTGGACCAGTCGGTGACCTTCTTGATGTTGGTTTCGACGGTGGTGTTAATTCGGGTCATGTAATGATCCACCAGGTACTGGGGGCATTCCACTTCCTCGATGTAGTAAGTAGGATTGTCTGCAGCCATATACCAGTCGGCAAACCAATGGCAACCGCGAAGCAGGTTGGGAAGGCCTGCATTACCGAATGCGGCATCACACATGTCCTTGATGCAATTCTGGTAAGTCGCCATGGAGGCATCATAGCCATACTGATTCTGGCATTCCGTGAGAAAACCGCCAAAGCCTGCACCCCAGTTCACGTTGGCTCCGTTCACCTGGGTGGAAAGAGCATCAAAGGCGCCAACGCCACCACCCGGCACCATCAAGTCGAACTGACCTGCCGGAAGGTTGGGATTGCCGCCAGCCACATCCATACCAATGTTGGATGCCATCACCACAAGATGCTTTCCCTTGAGGGACTTATGGGTCTCCCTAGGCGGATTGTTTTCCATTTCGTCCTTGAAGTGGCCATCGTACTGCAGATGATAGCACTTGCCGCACTTGCTATCGGCGGTGCCAGCGACGTATGCGTAGGAGAGCGTATCATTCACCGCAATAGGAGCCATGTCGGTGCAGGTAAATACACCCTTCTCCTTTTCAGCGCCGCAGGCACTTCTGGTACCATTGTAACCCAGCCAGGACTTGCTTACGTCACCCAGCGTAAAGGTGGGAACTTCCACATCATGGATGTTGCAGTTGCGGGCGGTCATCAAGCCAGCCGCATAGGCTTCGTTCGAGGATGTATCAGCACGGGTCGTATCGTTTGAACTTTCCCTAAGCCAGGAGCAATGAGGCTTACAGGCATCCCAGTAACGGGTGTTCCAGCCACGTTTTGCAGTAGCGGAAATGTCCTTGGTGTATTCCGGAGAAGGTGCACCATAAGATTCAATGGTGGGGAAACCGCTGGCATCAAGTTCCACTTTCTGGCTGCTGGAGCTTGCGGGGGTGTCGCTTGCAGGGATATCGCCGCCTACAATGGCTGAACTCGCACCACCTACGGCACTAGAGCCAGGCACCATAGCACTTGACCCAGGAACCGTTGCACTAGAACCCGGCACAACACCTGCAGAGGAACTGCTAACGCCAGGGAGAACCTGGACAACAGAACTGGAGGAGTCATCACCTCCGCTAGGATTGGAAGGATTGTCATCACCGCAGGCTACCAAGCCAACCAAAGCCAAGGCTCCTGCTGCCACTAAACTCTTGTAAAAAGGATGCTTCATAGAACCTCTTTTTTTGCGCCACGTACACCAAACACGCGCTATCGAAATCCAGATCAAAAAAATAAATTCCCCTAGGCCATTTTCAAACAGTTGACGCCTTTTTGAAAGGTTAAAATGTTCCCGATTCGTACCCAGCGCCTATATAAAACAGCTTGTATCATTTACATCAACAATTATACAATATCATCTTAAATATTAAGAAAAATTTGTGATTTTCAGCAATTTTTGTTTCATTTATAAATCTATTATAAAACCATAAAACAACACAATCCAGAAATACAAACCCTGGAGGAGCAACAATGAAGAAGCTTTTTGAATTAATGATGGTTGGATCCATGGCCCTGATGGCCTGTTCCGGCGAAACTAATCCGCAGAATTCCGTTATGGAAGATTCCTCTGAAACTCCGAATATCACAACCCAAGAGCCAATCGCCCTGGATACCACAACCCAAGAACCCGTCATCCTGGATACCACGACCCGGGAGCCTATCGCCTTGGACACCACAATCCAGGAGATTGCCGTACCGGACACTACCGCAGCAGTCATGTACAAGTATGAATCCAGCTTCGATACCGACGGCTGCAAGAGAAGCTCTTTCGACGCCCTGGCAAAAGCCGCCCCTGCAAAAAACTACTACGCCTTGGCCGACGAATCCCCCATTGCCATGGAACAGGAACTGCCCATCATCAACCTGATTCAAAACGGTGATTCCTACCAGGTTGTCATTCCCGACGCAAAAGAAGATTGTGGCTTTAGCTCCAGCATAGCCGTCACCACCATCGAACGACAGGGAAACCTCCTGACCATATCTGTTCAGGATACCAGTTCGCTTAAGGCTGATTGCGGCTTCTGCTACTACGATCTGAAAATCAACATCAAGCCCGAAGATGCCAATGCGCAATTCATATATTTCAGAGGAACCACCTACAAAGTAGTGAGAAAACATTCGGAGGAGTAATGAGCAAGATTTTCCCACTTTTTACTGTGACAGCCTTCGCCGTAATGGCAGCTGTGACCGCCTGCGACAGTACCTCAGGAAACGGCCCCTCGAACGGAAGGACTGTCAGTGATTTTGAAACGAAGAACTGCGATGGAGATTTCAACTCAAGGTTCCCGGTTTCAGAGGCCCTCCTGTTCCAGGAAGACGGATCCTACAAGATAGAGATCAAGAGCCAAAAACTTCACTGCTATTCCAAAGGCGCCCACAGCGAATGGGAGTGGAGCGGAGACTCCTTGAACCTCTACACCATCAACGACGGCATTCCTGCCAGTTGCTCCGTTGTTTGCGACCTGATTTTTGACGTAGGTGAAAAGGAGGCGGCCGCCAAGGCGTTCACGTTCAACAACGATCCCTTCAAACTGGTGACAGAATATTCCCAGGAAGAAAAAGAACGTACCTCATGGTTTACCATCAGCATCTGCAAGGACAATTCTCTTGACGACGACCTTACCAACAGCCTGTACGATCCTGGATTAGCACAAAGGACCGAACTAGAAGGGAGCATGTACCAGATTACCATTCCCAACGTACCAGGGAATTGCGGCATGGATCCAGACCAGGTCAGCGTTACTTACGACTACAAGCTAGACCTTGTTGCCAAGACCATGACCTTGATTATTGACCTCCAGGATAGCAGTCCCCAGGCCAACTGCGTATGCAATTTTGACATGAGCTTCAAGGTTCCTAACGAATACGCAAGGAACGCAAGCTTCGTTTCCCTGCTAGGCACCACCTACCGTTTCGAAGGTGTTGCAGTGGACACCACCGTAGCAGACACCACTTCCCGCGATACCGTCAAAGCGCCTGCATTCATTCCCACCGAAAAAACGGCAGGCCTAACCCTCATGGAAACAAATCAGTACGGCATAGGCAAGGGTGAATGCAAAGAAAATAAATCCGAATACGAAAAGATACACGAAGAAATGGATCGTGATTACGAACTTCCCACCGCCTATCTGATTAGCGATGGCAAGCGCTATCAGATTCTATTCAAGGATGTTGAAGACTACTGCGACGTTGACGGAGAAATTTCCATGGAGTTCGATTACAATTGGGTTGGCATCAGCTATAGCAACGACGCCATCGTATCCAAGTGCACCTGCACCTACGACCACTACTTCGATATCGACCCGAACATCGCTCCCAAGATTTATGACGCATCATTCAAGGGAAAGCGTTACGACGTGGTCCGCTAACAAAATTTTGGACCAAGCTTTAACCGCCATATTTTGAACAACATAACAAAAGCCCGCCTTGTCGGCGGGCTTTTTGCTTTGACTCATATGGAAGGGTTCGGCCTTCCCTCGAATCATCTTAGTCGCGGAACTTGACCTGCTTGGAGCCTTCCACAACTTCACCGATCTGAGTCCACTTTTCACCCTTGGCTTCGAGGTGGGCTACGACTTCAGCCTTGTCAGCCGGGTCGATGAAGATCAACATACCCATGCCCATGTTGAAGGTAGAGTACATTTCGTCCTTTTCAACAGAGCCTTCCTTCTGGATGAGCTTGAAGATCGGAGACGGATCCCAAGTGGTACGGTCGATGATAACATCCACATTGTCCGGGAGGATACGGGGAATGTTGCCCTGGTAGCCGGAACCGGTGATGTGTGCGAGACCCTGGATGATCTTCTTGTTGCAGAGATCAATGAGGCTCGGGTAATAGCTGCGGTGCGGCATGGTGAGAGCTTCACCGATGGTCATGTCGGTGCCTTCCAGCGGAGTGTCGACCTTGTAGCCGGCAACGTCGAAGAGAACCTTACGGGCGAGAGAGTAACCGTTGGTGTGGAGACCGGTGGACGGGAGACCGAGGATGATGGTACCCGGCTTGATCTTCTTGCCGTCGATGATGTTTTCGCGTTCAACGACACCCACGATGGTACCGGAGATATCGTAGTCGCCCGGACCGTAGAAGCCCGGCATTTCAGCGGTTTCACCGCCGATCAAAACGAGACCGTTTTCGCGGCAAGCCTTAGCCATACCTGCCACCAGCTGGTCCATAACACCCGGTTCGAGACGGCCGGTTGCAACGTAGTCGAGGAAGAACAGCGGACGAGCGCCCTGGACGAGGATATCGTCGCAGCAGTGGTTCACAATGTCCTGGCCAGGCAGGGTGTGAGTACCCATTTCGATATCGACCTTGAGCTTGGTACCGACGCCGTCAACGGAGCTGACGAGGACGGGATCCTTCATGCCAAGGTGGTTCAAGGTAAAGAGGCCACCGAAGTTGCCAACGTCACCGAGAACGCCTTCGTTAAAGGTGGTACGGACGGACTTCTTGACTCCGACCATTGCTTCGTCTGCACGGGCCAGAGATACACCAGCGTCTGCGTAGTTCATTTTGTTTCCTTTGCCCTATACGGGGCACTTGTGGTTGTGCCAGCTAGTGCTGCGCACTTTGTTTTTCATCAATATTTCTGAGCGCATCCAAGATGAGGCTTGTGGTATCGGACATCTGGTTGATGTTCACGATGCCAGGCATCAAGTGGGTATCCAGCTTGAACAAGGTTTCGTCACCCCAGGAGAGCAACTTTTCGAGAGCGTCCGGACCTGCCAGTTTGCCGCACTTGGCACAGCAGATTCGACCATCCTGGAAAGCGATAAAGCCGTTTTCGCCATTGCTTTCGAAAAGGACCGTACCAGTGATACGGCTCTTCTCCATAGTCTGCGCAAAATCGATAAAGGGCAAAACCTTGCCGGAAGCCAGAAGGGAGAGACGTTCGAATTCATCGAAGGCCTGGTTCTTGGCGCGGAGGCGGTCTGCCACCACCTTGTACAAATACACCATGATGTTCGGGTTCTTGTCCAGGAACTTCACGAATTCATCGCGAGGAACGTGGAGCACCGTGCAGCCATCTTCGGCAGCGATCACAGTGTTGCTGGTGGGTTCGTTACAAATGATGGACATTTCACCAAAGCAGGCGCCAACATTCAAGCTGGCCAATGTATTGTAGTGTCCATCAGCTAAAATCTGTCCGCAGATAACGGCACTACCACTCTGCAATACGCAGAAGGAGTCGCCAACAGTACCGCCATTGATGATAATTTCACCGGCGTCGTACTCGCGGATCTGGGCATTCAAAAGCAAATAATCGGCGCAGTCGCGAGGAACCTGCTGGAGGAACGGAGTCCCCAGTTCATAATTCGCTGCGATCCAGTCGCCAATACCTGTGTGAGGTTTCATCATATTGCCAATATTAGAAAATATTATGGTACCATTCAAAGGAAGTATCTACGGAAATAGGCCTAATTGGCTTCCCTAGGGTTGTTTTGGGTAAAACTTCCGGAGCAGTGCCAAACTGTTTCTTCAAATTCCAAAGCAATTCGGCAGGCCGGGCCACAGCACTTTCAAAGAAATCGTTTCCTCCGCCGGGTCCCTTGCGGCCATCATTCTGGAATACCTTCTTGTTCTTGAAAGCCTTGATATGGGCGGCACGAGGTTCAGCCGCAAGAATTTCTTCGGGCGTTCCGAACATGCCAGGATTGATCCAGATGTCTACGGAATCAGCCAGGGCAATCACGTCTTCAATGGTCAGCTTCAATTCGCGGGTGGTATCGCCTGCCCACAGGTAGCAACCGCCAGCATCCTTGATGAGATTGCCCGTGTAGCTGTTTCCACCAGGAGCATACCACACACCTCCGTAGCTCATGCCCGCAAGGACCCTTGGACCCTCGCAGTCCACCATCCGGGAGGCAGAGGCCTCCCCCACCTTCTGATTCTTCGAAAGGGATTGCCGGATTTCCTTGAACAAGGCGTAAGATTCCTCGGACTTGCCAAACAGGATTCCATATAAATTAATCCATTCAAACTTGGCCATGGGGCTGTCTTCCTGCCATTCGGAGGTCAGCATCACAGGAATTCCAAGCTTCTCCATACGCTCGTAATCATCCTGGGAACCACCCGTTGCAAATGTCATGACCAAATCCGGCTTTAGGGCGATAAGCTTTTCCATATCAAGCCCCGTACCACTGCCAACTTCTACAACCGGAATCTCGCCATCAGCAAGAGTTCCCTGGCGGGTTCGTTCCACACGGCCATACAGGGCGGTATCTGCAATATACTTGCCATCACCAACCCCAACAATCCTGTCCTGCAGCCCCAAACGAAGCATATACCCGATCTGCGCCGAAGACAATACAACCACACGACGCAGGGGCGCCCTAAGAACGATAGCGTCTTCCCATTTCCCGGAAGAACTCATCTTGCTTAACGTTTCCAAGTCCGACGCCTTGCTGTAATCCACAAGAACGAAGGTCTTTTTCAATGTGTCCCGCCCCACGATGGACTGAATCTTCACAAAGTCAAGCTCGCAAAAATCTCCAACCCGCAGCATCTGGGCAAATTTTCTTGGCTTCAAGGTCGCAAAAAGACACTTATCCGACTGACCTGGCAGATTCCATCTCTGCGCCGCGGTGGACTTTTCTGCAACCGCACCGGCACCTTCAGCTCCATTTTTTTCGCCGCAGGCAACTAAGAAAAAGGAGACCGCCAATGCCAATGCCCCAATTTTTCCACATAAATTCAACACTTCTAGGCCTCCAAACGTTCGTAAATCATTGATTTTTAACGATTTATGATTTTTTTCACTGCAAAATTTCCAAACATAATGTATTTTATATACTCGGAAATTTAAACGGAATCTTTTTATGAAGACAAAGATAGCCTCTTTTTTGACCGCTGCCCTCGTCAGCATCATGGCACTTGCCACCAGTTCCTTCGCCGAAGACAACGGCTTCTACGAAAAGGAACACATCCGCGGTTTTATCTCCATCGGTGGTGACTACCGTGGCATGTTTGACGAATTCCAGAACTACGTCAACCGTACCGCTTTCATTACCGGCGCTTATTCCGTTTCTGGCGCAGAAGACGTCTATGCCATTGACGGTGACGGTCCTGAATACAAGCTTTTCAACGACTACTACCTGGGCCTCCACGTCAATGTCGGTGCTCAGTACAAGCAGTTCCTCACCTGGTTCGACTTCAACTTCATGCCCACCCAGATTTCCGAACGTCCCGGCAAGAAGGTGTCCACCACCTCTGAGAGCGGCGACTCCCGCGACTTCGCCTTGTTCGATGTCCGCTGGTTCACCTACGGTGCCGACTGGATGTTCGGCTGGAAGATCCTTGGCGAAAACAGCTTCATCAACGTGATTCCGGCAGTTGGTGTCGGTATGAACCTCATCAACTTCCACTTCTCTTCCGAATACACCATTTCCTCTGTGGATGGCAGCGAATCCGCCACAATGCGCGACCGCTACTACAGCACCCTCGCTACCACCATCAACGCAGAACTTGAAGTTCGCCTGGAATTCGACCCCATTGCAATCGGCCTCTACGGCGGTTACCGCTATGTCCGTTACAACGAACTTAAGGTCGAAGGCTTCGAACTCAAGAACCCGAGATACGAATATGACACCGACAACGTTGGTGACACCTTCTTCTTTGGTCTCCGCGTGACCTGGACCTTCCTCAGCGACTGGCAGAAGAAGCAGGCCGACAAACTCTAGTCTAAACCAACTTTTCGGCAATCCTCGCCAGACATGGTTTTGAAAAGCTCCGTCAAAAGACGGGGCTTTTCTTTTTGCAGGTGCGGCCCTGTGGACTAGGCGCTCTTATTTAGCCACAATGCGGGACGACCACGGCTGAAGGGGCGATCCTTCTGGAAAAAGAAACCGCGGGGCGGAACATCAGAATCCAGGCCCGCATCCATCACCTTCTCCATGGGAATGTAGTGGGAACATGTACGCCTCAGGCAGGTATCGGTCTTCCAGCGGATGGTGCGGTTCTTCTTAGGATAGATGAAGTCCCAGCCCAGAAGCATGGTGGGGATTCCCATCATGCGGAGGCGATCAGGAAGAGGCGCAAACTGCCCCTGGGTGCTGAGCAGTACAACCGCCTGCATCTTGCTATAGCTGGCAAAAAGAAGTGCATCCTCCATCAGCCCGAGGTTCGGACCCAGCAGCCCGTTTTCTTCCTCATGGTCGCTGTAGTGAACTTGAAAACCCGCAGACCTCAGTTCATGTTCCAGCTTCAGCACGCCTTCGACGGAACGGCCATAAATATGGGGATTCCTGTAAGGATGGTAATAATGGCACTCCATCTCAATGAGCGCCTCGGACGATCCGAAATGCTTGCAGGCCTGCATTTGAACCCAACTCTTGAGCCCCCGGAAATCCACATTGGAATGGAACCTGTGGTGGACCCTGTAATATTCATTGACTTTCTTCAACGTGTAGCCGTCGAGAAAGAACCCAATACGAAGCGTCTTGTCAGACACATCTCCTCCATGTTAAAGTTGTTTGTCTATAACACGCAGGAAATTTTGAATCGGGTACATTTTTTTAATTTTTTTTTAACAAGAAAGCCCCCGCCTGGGCGAGGACTACTATTAAAGAAGATCTTTTTTCTTTAGACCATCGATAAGGGAACCCGGCATCCATTTTTCAAGAGCCTTGTATGCAGGGTCGTCCAGCCTGGACTTCCATTCCGCGGACTTTTCCTTCTGGCCAGCATCATGATAAATTCGAATCAAGTTCAATGCTGCACACCAGTAGCGGATGGACTTGCCCGTGCGCTTTTCATAGCTTGCAGCGCTGGCTTCGTAAATCTTGGCAGCCTCGTCATAACGCTTGAGGCAGTAAAGCATGTCAGCCTTGATCTGCAGGAACACCGGATGGTTGGGAGCCTTGGAGAGACCGCGTTCAGCAAGTTTCAAACCCTTGGCATAATCTTCCTTGTCGTAGTACATCCATATTAACGGAGTCAGGAAGAGGGGCCAGAAACGCTTGGACTGCAGGGATGCGGAATCCAGAACAGACAAGTACTTGGCGCGATTGTCGGACTTGAAGGGAACCCAGCTGAAACTCTGGTCCACGTAGTAGGCGTAGATCGCATAGAACGCCTGGGCTTCCAGGTTCTTGGAATCTTCGAACATGCCTGCGGCAGAACGTGTGGTCATGGCGCCTTTCACAGAATGTCCCGTCTCGCCCTGCACGTAGCCGATTTCAAATTTACGGAGTGCATCCCAGAGGCCGTCGGTCTTGCACTTTTCAAGACGGTTGCCGGCCTTCACCAAGGCTGTGGTGTCGCCCTTGTCGTCGTAGAGGCTGATACGAACAACATTTTCAAGAAGGCAGCCTACCCCTTCGTTTTCCCCGCGAAGCTTACCGGCCATTTCCATGGCATCACCATAACGCAGCTGCATGGTAAGGGACGTTGCCTTGTTCCACATTTCCATCTGAACCTCGGGCAGGAAAAGGCCCAAGGTGTCGGCGCCACCGGCAAAGGACATGGTCAAAGCAAAAAAAACAATGGAAAAAATACGGGTAGCCATTGACCATAAAATAGAAAAATAACGAGCAGTACAAGAGGCCGAGCTGTCGGTCGGTTTTTGTTGATAAATTGTGGGTTTAAATCGCCGAAAAATCGTTTTCAACACTTTATCCACAATCCCCTTTGGGTAAAAACAGCCCCTACAGATGCTACAGACAAGATAATTTCATAGGTTTTCTATTCCAAAATGGAATAGACCGCTTCAAGAAGAATGGTTGGAAAACCATTTAGAGTGCCGTAAATAATCCCTTATATATCAATAAGTTACGAGCAGATTTTTATCATCGTTTTTTCGTTTGTTCGTACCGTCGTCTTTTCAGGGGCGCCGCCATGGCACAAAAGTGACGCCCGTCATAGTCTTTGGAATGCAAAACAATCTATTTATTAGTCATGGATTCAACAACATTTCAACAATTCTTATACACATTCAGGAGTGTTCGTGGATAAGTCTTGATAAATGTTGTACAAGAACGGAGGTTCACCATGCAGTTATTCCTATCTGGATTCCAGCACTACAAGACCCGGGTCAGGGAAGTACTGGACGCCACCGGTGGCGTAAACTTGGAAGACTTTCTGGACGACGACAATCTGCACGCTTACTACAGGAATGGGGATTCCGCAGAATTCGTCGCCGCAGCACTCTGGAACCCCGGCCTAGACGAGAACTAGGCTCCAAAAAATCTCTTCTCTCCTCCTAGAAACAAAGAACCCCGCGATTTCGGTCGCGGGGCTTCTTTATTGCGTGAGATTTTTTTGCACCCGGTTCCAGGCGCGAGAATCAGGCACCGATTTATTTCTTGGAGGAAACCTTCAAGTTGGTCAGGCTGCGGGCAAGCTTCTTACCAAAGGCGCTGGGATCAAAGCCTCCGAAGTCGAAATCACCGAAGTCAAAACCACCTTCACCGCCAAACATGCTACCCATAATGGCCATCATCAGAGCATTGGTGAAGTCCTCGGTGCACTTGGGGTTGGACTGGGTGTAAGGATAATCCTCGAAATCAAATCCTTCAGCGTCCTTGGCATTCTTGAAATCGTCGTATGCAGCCTTGCAGTCGCTTTCATTATAGGCAAAGCGGGGCTTGGAAGAGTTGGTGCAGGATTCCTTTCCGTAGGTGTACTTGGCCTTGATTTCATCCTTGGACCAGCTTACGACTTCCACGGTATAGTCCTTCATGACGGTAATCTTGTCACAAGTGATTTCGACGTCTGTCAACATATCAAGGCCTTCGCTAATTTCACCGCCAGCAGCTTCCATGAAGATATCCTTGAGGAAACAGTTGCCGGAATAGATGATACCGGCTTCGACGGTCTTGTCGCCATAAACTTCCACAGACGCCACAGCACCGTCTTTCTCGTCTTCATAGGCATCACGCCAGACGCCCTTGGGGAAGTTGGATCCGGAGTAGTTGTATGTTTCTTCATCGCCATCGTAGTCAACGGTAATACGACCCGTCTTGGAATCATACTCGTAGGAATAAGTTCCCTTTTCGCCTTCACGCTTCCAGACCAGCTTGCCATCTTCTTCTTCGCAAACCGGCTCGGAGTATGTAATCGTATTAGCGGACGTATTGATTTCGTAGCTAGCCTTGAAGCGAGCCATAAAGCCCTTGGTATCGGCAGAAGAGCCTTCACTGTCAGCAGAGCTGGAGGAAGAGCAGGCGGTAAAGGCCAATGCAGAAGCCAACGAAGCAAATAAAATCTTTTTCATAAACACTCCTTGATTAGCATTAAAATAAATAAACACCCTTGCATGAGCAAGAGTGTCTAAAATTTTAGATTCAATAAGTGAGCTAAAGCACCTAGGTATTACCGTTTACTTTGCGGGGCAGCCGTCGAGGGTTTCGAACTTGCCCTTGATCACGGTAACGATCTTGGTATTGGTGTTGGCGCCGCGCTTGAACTTGATTTCGCCATACACACCCTTGAAGGTGCCGATGTTGTTGATGGCGTTGGTCAAGGAGCTGGAGCCCTTAGCCATGGCGGTAAAGACGATATTTGCAGCATCGTAGCTGAGGCCGGAAACCTTGTCTTCGCCCGGTTCTTCACCCCAACGTTCCTTGAAGGCGCTAGAAAAGTCCTTGAGGCTCTGGTTGTCGCGGCCCATGTCGAGAGCAGGCACGCTGAAGTAGGAGCTATCCACCAGACGCTTGCCCTGGATCAAGAGTTCGCGGCCATACCAGCCGGAAGTTCCCAGGAAGGTGCCGGAGATTTTGTTGAAGGCAGCCTGGCCAACCATGGAGCCAGCATCAGCCGGATTGGTAGCCGGAATGAAGATACCCGGAATATTGAAAGTGGAGTCGCGCATGGAGAGCATACGTTCCTTGGCATTCACTGCATCCAGGTCGGAAGCGCCACGGGCAATGTTTCTACGACGGTTCAGCTGCTTGAAGCGAACATCGCGGAGCAGGTTGAATTCGGTCTTGTAGTCGGGACGGCCTTCTTCGTAGTTGCGGAAGGCAATCATGCTACCGCCGCGGCGTTCCACAGCCTGGGTAAAGCTCTGGGACATGGCGGAACCGTAATCACCCAAGGGGCTCAGCACTGCGAATTCGCGAATGTTCAGGCACTTCACGGCAAAGTCCGCAATGCTCTGGGCCAAGTTGTCCATGGTGATGTTCACCTGGAAAATGTTCGGGCCCATCTTGGCGATACCGTCGTCGGTAGCAGTCGGGGTGAGCATCGGAATATTCTGGAAGTTGCTGCCCAGCCAAGCGCCAACGGTTGCTGCCGGGGCACTCATGATGGGGCCGATAACAGCAACGATGCTGTCCTGGTTCACAGCCTGCTGGGTGCGGAGCAAAGCCTGGGAAGCGTCGGCACGGGTGTCGGCAACGCGGATGTTGACCTTACCCTGAAGACCAGCCTGTTCGTGGGCCAGCATGACGCCCTGGATTGCGGCAGCACCGAATTCGGCAAAGTCACCAGAAAGGGGAGCAAGCACAAGGATGGTGGGCTGGCCTGCACCAGTACCATCGAGAGATTCCATACCCTTCTTGGCGGTGTTGGAAAGGTTTTCAGCAACGTCTGCAGCGAGAACCTTCTTGTACCAGTAGCGGGCGGCGCGGAAACGCTTTGCGTTCTGGCATTCACGACCGATCTGCAGCTGCATCCAGCCGATAACGTCCTTGTCCACCGGGAACTTTTCCAGGAGAGCCTGGAGCTGGTCGGCGTTCAGGAGGGAAGCGGCCAAAGTCTGGATAACCACGTCCTTGGTGCGGCTACGTGCAGCCGGATTCTTGGAGTAGGCCAAGATGCGGAGCATGGATTCAACGCCTTCATAAACGGCGCCCTTTTCCACGGAAACGATGGCGCTAGCCAATTCCATACGTTCGCGGTAGTCCGACTTAACGTAGTATTCCAGGAATCGGGAGGAAACCTTTTCAGCTTCATCGCGGTTGTGTTCGCGGAGGTAGCATTCAGTAAGCATCACTGCGGCCTTTTCGCCGGAGGACTTACGGAAGCTGGACTTATAGACCTTTTGAAGGGCCGAAATTGCTTCAGAGTAGTTGCCGTTCTGAATCAGGGACTTTGCATTGCCCAAGTCATCTTGAGCGAAGATGGAGGTCGCAAGACCTGCGGCAAGAACCAGAGGAAGGATACGTTTCATAGTTTAATCTTCCACGGTGGACTGAACCACTTCGTGTTCTTTCTTGATTTGCTTTTGGAGGGATTCCGGCAGTTTTGCCCAGTCCATGATATCTACACGGAACGGGAGACCACTATCTACGAAAGCCTTTTCCACAGACGTCATAACCTCAAAAGAGAGAGGTTTTTCGGAAATCGCTACCAATTCGAGTTCGGTTTCAGGGGTAAGATCTACGCCCGAGACGCGTGCGCCATGGGCCCAGACTTCCATGCCTTCGAAATGGAGGGCAATGATCCTCTGAACGGTTTCCAATTGATCGGTTTCAATGCATAATGCCATATTGCCGCCAAATATAGTTTATTAGAGTGCCGGACCACGCCCAAAACAGGGGTTCCGACCCTCCTACTCCTTTTTTACCCTAAAAATTACTGAACAAATGTATAATAATTTTGTATCTGCGGCAAGCCGGATTGCACCGTAGAACCCAAAGATCGGCCAAAACGTCACCAACAAACTAAAAAGATTATATTCAAAACATGAAAAAGTTTGCGTGTTTAGGATTAATGCCCTTCTTTATGTGGGCATGTGGAGACAATGGGAATAACGTCAATGGTAACGAAATCGGCGACGATATTTCAAGTTCATCTATCGAGAATTTGCCTATTGAAAGCCTGCCGGAAAGTTCCTCCAGTATCGACCTGCCGAGCAGTTCCACCGAATCCAGTAGCTCAAATGCCATCTCCAGCAGTTCTTTCGCAAGCTCAAGCTCTAGTGAAACGCCCTTTGTCGGCGATACAACAAAAGTAGTTTATCAACTAAAACCTTTCGAAGGTCCTTTGGCCAATCCCCACAAGGGCTTTACGGTTCCTACAGGCGGCACCTGGGTCTTTGACCCTTCCCTTCTATATGGCCCATACGGTGCCAACGGAAACAAAGCATGGGACTTGGTCACTTATGGCTCCGGTTACCAGCAATGGAACAAGTTGAATCCTGCGAAAGATGTTTACGACTGGACGGAGTTGGACAAGTTACTAGACGCTCTTGAACAACACGGCATGGGTTATGCACTCCGCGTATTGCCCTACACGCCCTCACACATTACAGGAAACGATACTCCCACAGAGAAATACGACTGGACTCCTAATTTCGTTTACGAGATGGGCGCCAAAAAGACTACCGCCACACTTCAGGGAAAAGGCTACAAGGCACAAGTTCCTGTTTGGGATGACCCAATCTATTTACAGGCCGCAAAAGATTTCGGAACGGCACTTGCTGCAAAGTACGATGGAGACCCTCGCATTGAATATATCGACGTCCGCAGTTTTGGGGAATGGGGTGAATGGCACGCCTCTCACCTAGACGGCAGCGAAATGCCCTCCGCCGAAATTGAAATGGACATGCTGAAACATTACGCTTCTGTTTTCAAGAAGACCCAGTTGGTGTTGCCCTCAAACGGCTCCGGTGATGTTTACACCTATGCATTAAGCCTCGGCATTACAAAACGTGACGACGGATTTATCGGTATCCCGGGAAGGCCCGATTCTTTGGTACGCGCCTACAAGGCAAATCTGCCCACCATCGCAGAAAATATTGCCGGCTACACCACCATGTTACAGTACACCGATGTGGTGCCCGGGAATTATTACAAGTGGACTCCCGACCGTTGGGTAAGCGCCATTAAAACCGCACACTTGACTTATTATGTTCTGGACCAGGACAGCGACGGTGGAGAAAAATTCTACCAAGACAACAAAGCTCTGGCAGATTCCATGACTCATGTTATTGGCTACAATTTCAAAATTGAAGAGGCTGAACTTTTGACCATTACTGGTGACAAGGAAACAAAAAACGCATTGAACATTACGGTGAAAAATTCCGGCGTTGCACCGTGTTTCTTTGACGTGTATGTGGTGGCGGAATTCGTAAACAGCGATGGAGAAGTTCTTTCTCAGTTAGGCGAAACCATCAAGATTGAAAAGGGCACCTTCCATGACGAAGACGTTCGCAAATTCTCGTTTGCAAATGTCGTACCTGCAAAAGAGACCAATGTGGCAGCACTGCCTGGTGTAAGCGTGGCGTTATCCATCTACGAAAGCGAAGAAGCATTCAAGGCAGGAAAAAAGCCCACCGTTAGATTCGATAACGACGGGCTTCAGGAAAATAACAAGTTGCTTTTAAGGCAGTAGAATTTTGAATTAGCGGTCCAAAATTTGCAGTCAAAAAACAGCACGCAAAATTAACGCACGGAACTATCGTTCAAAATTCAAGACCCACATTTCAGTGTCGCTGCCTACACGTACCGGCGGGCCCCAGGAATCAACACCAGAAGTTACGAGCCACTTGGTATTATCAAGAATACCGAAGCCCACGCTCAAGCGCCAGAACAAATCAATGAAAACGGTTCCCGGGAAGAACTGTCCGTCGTGAGTGTGTCCACTGAGGGCAAGATCCGGAAGGCGACCGTCGTAATCCTTTTCAATTCCCTTGGGCTGATGGTCCAACAAAATCCAAGGAATATTTTGGAGCTTCGCAGATTCCTCGGAAGCTAACTGAGCGCCAGGAACAAGATCTGCCAAAGGCTTGCGAGTTTCTTCGCGAGTGCGGGAAACCTGGAAATCTGTACGGCCGGTAAAGCAAGCGACAGGCTCAATCGCCTGATTAGAACTGCCCGCCGGGAAACAAGCAGTAGAATCGTCGAGAACCACAAAGCCGTTACGACGGAGCCAGCCCATGGGATCAGAACCGTTACGTTCCATGTAGCCTTCATGATTCCCATTGATAGCCACAGCGGCAATCTTCGCCGTGGAAGCCAACTGTTTCACCAGCTTGTCGTAGCCCTGGGCAGTCATCACAGAATCGTGAATGTCCGCAAGGTCGCCACCGAACAAAATGAAATCCGGCTTGATGCTCTTGGCTTCGGAAACCATACGTTCCAACTTGGCGGGTTTGGAAAGCATATCCAAGTGAAGGTCGCTAAAGAACATGGCAGTAAAGTTCTTTTGTTCTGCAACAGGGGCCGCAGCAGAATCTGTTACCTGACTTTGTGCCACGCGATTTTCCAGCTTGATGGTTTCAAAACGCAGCTCGTAGTTTTCGTTGTGCTGCATACCGTAAGTCAGGAACACCACGGTCAACGCAAAGGAAATTCCAAAGAGAAAACCGGCTTGGCGCTCGGCATCGGGCTGAAGCAAACGCTTCTTGGTCTTGAGGCGTCGAACAATGCGGAACACATCCCACAAAAGAAAAATCCACAAGGCCTGACAAAGCCAGATGATCATTAGCGTCTGAAGATAACTGAAGATGACGCTATTACGGTACAGCATAAAGCTGCCGATGGTGACGATGATGTAGGCGCCTGCAATCAGGGAACCTTTTACACCGGATTTTACTTGGCGAATGTTCCAGAAGAAAAGTCCGAGGAGCGCGAGAATAAGAATGAATCCAATAGCCATAATCAAAAAATACAAAAATTACCTAAATTTGTTTGTGATGCTTATTGCTCTTGCCATTGGATTCGTACTGCTGATGACCTACGGAAAAATCCGCGGGTTCGGATTCGCTGAACTTTTTAAAGTGGCGGGAGCAGGAGTTGCATCGGTCAAGAACATTGCCATCGTCATGTTGCTTGTGGGCGCATTGACTGCTCTTTGGCGAGCTACGGGTACCATCGCATTTATCGTGAGTCTTGCTTCAGGCGCGTTAACGCCGGGGTTGTTTTTACCGGCATCCTTTCTGCTGTGTGCCGCAATTTCCATTTTAACGGGAACATCTGTAGGGACTGCAGCCACCATGGGCGTCATTTGCATGACGGTGGGAAACGCCATCGGGATTGATGCCGCCATTTGCGGCGGCGCGATTTTGTCGGGCGCGTATTTCGGAGACCGCTGTTCCCCGGTTTCAACGTCTGCGCTTCTTGTTGCCGAAGTAACAGGAACGAATCTTTACGACAACATCCGCGGAATGATTCGCACCGGATGGATTCCCACTGTAATCGCCTTGGCCGTTTACGCCATCCTCGGATTTTTTGCTGACGCACAGAGCGCCGCCGCAAACGTATCCGAAATCTTCGCGAAGTATTTTAATCTGCATTGGTACATGGCACTGCCCGCCATCTCCATCTTGGTGCTGGCACTGTTCCGCATCAACGTCAAGATCAATATGCTTATAAGCATCGCCATCAGTATCGCAATTTATTTTATAGGTGGCGGAACGATTGACACAGGCGACATCAATTCACAAGTCGCGGGCATTGCAGATTTTGCGAACATCCTGAAAATTATGTTCTTCGGTTTCGACGCCCCCGAAGAAATCGCCGCTATGCTTAGCGGCGGTGGCATGCTCAGCATGATGAAACTGATTCTCGTTGTCATCATATCGCTGACTTACGCAGGCCTCTTCAAGCTCCTAGGCATCCTCGAAAAGATGAACCTCGTGATAACTCGTCTCGCACAAAAAGTTTCATCCTTCGGCTGCGTGACACTTACCGCCATCGCTACTTGCGCTCTAGCCTGCAATCAGACCTTATCCATCGTGCTTACCAACGACATTTGCCAAGGCATCATGCCCAACGAAAAAGAACGCGCCATCGCTTTGGAAAACACATCTGTCATCATCGCCCCACTGGTGCCCTGGACCGTAGCAAGCCTTGTTCCCCTGGGAGCCATCAACGCTCCCACCACAAGCATCCTGTTCGCATTCTTCCTGATTTTAACACCCGCTATCCAGTGGATCGCAAGCAAGAAAAACATTAAATAAAAAAACGCGGCCATTCGGTCGCGCTATTTTTATTTCAGCATCGCATTTGCAATAATGTGATTCAGCAGGCCATCACAGCCTTCATTTACATCGCGCCAAGTGGCATCAAAATTTCCGGTGTACCAAGGGTCCGCTACATCACCAGGGCGGCGTGTCCAATCCATCATCATGGTGATTTTCCGCGCATCATCCTTTAACTGGGCCGGAGATAAATTCCAGCGCAAGTTCCGCAGATTATTTCTATCCATCAAGATGATGTAATCATAATGATCGTAATCCCGCTGAGTCATCTGACGTGCAGCATGTCCATCGCAATTGATCCCATGGGAGTTCAGCATACGGCGTGCTGGCGGATAAACCGGGTTTCCAATTTCCTCGGTGGAAGTGGCCGCACTGCGAATTTCAAAATCCTCAGCAGAAAGGCCGACCTTGCGCAAGTCCTCTTCACGGGCCTGCACCATATCCTTCATCACATATTCCGCCATAGGACTGCGGCAAATATTTCCATGACAAATAAAAAGAATCTTGATCATTAGTTGCAATTATAGAATTAAAAAATGCACGAATTGATCCGTGCACTTTTTGACTTCTTGAATTTTACAATTCTATTTCACAACAGTAACGCTTTTGACTTCGCGGTAGGTTCCTGTAGAAACCTTCACGATGTAGGTTCCCTGCGGAAGACCTGCACTATTCAAGTCAAGATATTCCTGATATTCACCAGCCGGTTTGACTCCAGAAATACTCTGGTACAAAAGCGCACCATACGGAGAATACAAACTGATTTTCACATTATCCTGCTGTTTGATAGCATACCTAATTTCAAGAACTCCGCGACGATTCTTTAACGACATATTTTTAGCGGGTCCCCGATTCTTGAAAGCAATGGCTGTGGGGATTTCAGAGGTTCCCTCAGAAGAAGCATCATTGGCAATTTTTACAGTGATATTGTAAACGACCATCTTGCTTCCGCTCATAAAGCCTTGGGCAAACTTGTAACTTTCCCCAGCAGCAACTCTATTGGGATAATGTCCTAAAGAAATTTTGCTTTCTTCCAAGTTCCACTCAGCAAATACATAGGCGTTTTCACCCCATTCAACAACTTCCCCATTTTTACCGAACCAATGTCCCGGAGCATGGGCTGTAGAATTGGTATTGATAGAACCATCTGCATTCAAAGCAAAGAAAGTTGCGTTCGTAATGCTACTAGCAGAAATTCCAAGAGCCTCCGCAAGCTTTTCGGATTCAAATTCAACACTTGACGTTCCATAATCTTCACTGATTTGAACCGTTGCAGAAACTTCAATCTTTACCGTATCCGTTACGGCAATAGAAGAGCTGCTGGATTCGACACTAGAGGAACTATTCGGCTTCACGCTGCTAGAACTACTACCGGGAACAACAGAAGAACTAGAAGAAACGCTGGAGCTAGAGGAACCCGGCTTAATGGATTCACCAATTTCCGGCCAGTCATACTTCAGCACAAAATTATTGTAGTACTTTGTATTGGCATCGCCCGCGCCACTCAAACCTTCTTCAAGCTTAATTTTGTAATTGTAATGGTTCTTGCGAATATCTTCGTTGCCCGTGTACTGATAATCGGTATTTACAACCACAGCGAAGACCATCTGGGAACCATTCGTTGCAGAAGGAGCCTTGTCCAAACGGAGAGTTACCGCACCTTCGCCAGTAATGGGTTCACTATAAACCGGGGTGCCATCAGTAGCGCGGTAGCAAAGCAGATAATTCATATTGGTGTTATTGGAATTATTGCCCACGTTGTAGAATGAAACCTTCACCTGCTTTGCACCAGAGGAAACCTTCAGCGGAATAACGTTGGATCCAGACCAACCCGGGGTTGTTGCTTCGTCGGGAATTAAATATTCCCCGTTTGCAGCCATGGTCTGATAAGGAGTCATTTTCCAGGTATTTCGATACTGGTTGTTATCCCAATAGTACTGTTCTTCGTAGCTAGTACCCCCGAAGTTGTTATTCAGCAAATTCTTGATTTCTTCCGACCATTTCTTCATATCCAGCAAGGCCATCCTTGCACGGAATTCAGTAATGAGTCTACGGGTCGCCTCAGGACCCAAGCCTTTTTCCAAGGCATAAGTTTCAAGAAGATAGGTGGTCTTGCCGTAGGCATTTCCATAAATCCAACGTACGGAACCTGTACCGAGCCAAGTCCCCATAAAGGTGGGGAAAATGTTGCTGTACTGAGAACCACCCAAAAGATAGCGCTGATTCTTGCCAGTTACACCTTGTGCGCCCGGGCCACCAAAAGTTCCATCCACAAGCCAGCCAGAGTAACATTCAATAGGCATGAAGGGAGCAATAACTGTCGCCGCATTCAAGAAACCCATACCACTATAAACACCTTCGCGGTGGGAGAACATATCCTGCTGAATCCAGGTATTGCCCGCTTCCTGGAACCAGTGAGCTTGTTTTGCGCCAGGATAGCCGTTAGTCATGGAGTGAATTCCTTCGTGAATCATGGCATCCATCTGAGCCACACGATCACGGTAAGGACAACTGGTATTGAAACTGTAAAGCGGATAGAAAGAAGCCGCCACAGCGGTATAGCCAGCGACATAAGTTTGCCAACCACCAGTAGTATCCGACTTGGCACCACCCGCACAAGTGCCGGAGCCGTAATAATAGACAGCACTGTACTTACCTTCCTGTGCCTGGGCATCAGGGGCCCAACCCAAGGTATCATAAAGATACGTAAAATCGGTATCGTATTTCTTTAGAATACTGTCGATGGTTACATCGGTAATTCGGGCATCGCGATCCTTGCCCCAATAGAAAGCCCACCACTTGCCAGCCTTCTTACCGGTAACTCCAGAGCAGTTATTATTGAATTCCGTAGGCGGCTTAATTTCACCTAAGTTGGATTTCGTATCATAATCCAGATCAGAGCGATAAGTCGGCCATGTATAGGCATCACCATTGGCGGCGAAAGAAAATGCACTTGCAACAAGCAAGGCACCGAGTACCTTTTTTTCCATAATCCACATCCCATTTTAGGACGCCACAATAGCGTGACATCCTTACACATTCAAAATGTATTTCAATGGAGTTTGGAATACAAGATTTTGGAATATTCCAGCGTGTTAAAGTGTGTTTAAAATGTGTTACAGATTTTCACGACCGCTTTGCCACGCAGATTTAATCCATTCAGCATCGCGGGCAACGCTTTCAATTTGCACTTCGTCAATAGCACCATCCCAGGTTTCGGTGCTGATTTCATCACCGCCAATACGGAACGGAACAGATGCGTCCAACTGATTCGCCGTAAATTCGCTAGTCTCCCCCACCTGTTCACCATTCACGAACATGGAAACCTGATGATCCCTGGAAACCAATGTCAAGAAGCACCATTCTCCAACAGGAACAATAGAGGAATCGCCAAAAGTTATTTCCACAGGTTCCTTGGGAGCGCTCTTCATTACAGCAAAGACGCTGTTCGTACGTTCAAAATGCCACTGGAACTTTGAAGTACTGTCGCTCCAATAACTACGTTGGGCAACAAGAATTTGATGATTTTCATTTACGCCATTCCATTTCGTCCACAGAGAAATCGTAAAGTCGCCAGATGTCAGATCAAGTGTCCCCAAGTCAATAAACTGGCCTGGCTTAAGAAGGATGGCCTTACCGGAAATTCCATCCACATATTCCACATTCTCTGCAAGGGTGGAGTCGTTATCGTAAACCATTTCACCGCCATCCATGGAAAGATGCTTTTCAATGAATGTAGGGAGAATGATTGCATCGGAAGAATCAGCAGTAGAAATGGAGTAAGAAGCTATCGCAGCATCATCTTGTACGTACTGAAGAACAAGTCCTTCACTTGACGGAACACCGGCAAAGTCAAAAGATCCGTCTTTGGAAATCTTTGCAGTCAAGGACGTTCCCTTAATGCGAACATAGCCAGATTCTGCTCCGTCAATGTTTCCTTTCAAGGATTTTTTCTTGCTTATTTGCAAGTCATTATTTTCCTGAAGTTTTGGATTTGCCAACGCACAGAGCGATTCTGCTTCAGCATAAAGCATGACTAAATCACCGACAGAATCCGATACTACTAATTCATATTTGCCTTGCTTATCGGAAACCGTTTCAATGGAATCCACAACAGAAATAGAATTGTCAATATAGGCAACAACACGAGCTGCAGCCACGGCATTTCCTGCATCATCAACAACTCTTCCCGCTAAAGTGATGGAGTGGTCAATATCAGTAATGCCGCCAGCAACATCGCCCTTTCCTTCAGAACAGGAACACAACAGCAGGCACAAAGCAATTCCCAGGATTTGAACTAAACAGAATTTTCTCACTTTTCATCCTTTGGAATCTTCGTACTCATGGGGAACGTCATGAACATCATTTCATAAACACGTTCCACATCCCTATCGTTGGAAATTTTAGCCATGATCTTTTTTCTTGCTTCGCGCATCACTTCGACAACATAGTTAAATGAACTTTCACTCATGGCAAGGGTTGTGAAAGCAGCGTACTGTTCATCCTTCGGGATACATTCTACGGCTCTCAAGGCATGCTGAATGTAGTCGCGACGGATTTGCTTTAAAGCGATAGGAGACACATCACTTGCATCCACCATCAGGGACGTTTCTTCATAACGGTCACCAATCTTTTTGACAAGACCTAGTTCCATCAATGTCTTTACAGCACCGCGGGCTTCTGCAGCAGTAATGTTCGGGACAACCATGCGGGCCAACGCCCTGTAGTCTTCAGCCCAATTGGACGTTACCACAAGTTCACGGACAATGGGGTGATACCACTTTGAAAAATAGGTCTGTTCGCGGTTGGTGAGATGGGTAAATTCAGCTTGCCTTTTTATCTGTAAAATCCGTTCCCAGGCTACATCACGCTTGTCAATCCGCTCCGACTGATTGAATTCTACAAGCGACAGGAAATAAGATTCCTGAAGATTACCCAAGCCCATAGCCTTTGAAATTTTTTCCGCAGATTTTTCTGTCAGTTTGAAACGACCACGAATCACATTTAGACAATAGGAGGATGTCTTGAAACCGGCCTTCGCAGCAAAAAATCGGTGTGAAAATGCAGCACTTTGATTTTTCTGCTCTTCAAAATAATCCTGCAGAAACTTACGATAATCATCGTATTCAAAGAGACGTTCAATCACTTTACTTGCGGCCATAGGTCCATCCAGCAGAAAATTTACTTCACCGTAACTTTCGTCGTGTAGGAAACTCCTGCGTCGCGAATGACAACAAAGTAATTTCCATTGGGCAAATTGCGATTTGTAACTGCATGGCCCATGGCGTCCATCACCGTAATGCCTGCGGAACTATTCACATTGGAAACGGTGATCGCCTTGTCCGCCACGCGAACCCGGGGCACAGCAAAATGGGCGTTCTTGAATTTGCGAGCATTGATCACTTCGGAACCCTCGCCAGCACCTTCACCAGAATCTCCGGCTTCGTACAAGGTAGCCACAGCTTCCGCCCACAAACGATGCATGCTTGCTGCACCCTTTTCTGCAGGGTGAACGCCATCAGTAGAAGAAAGTTCTTCCGGATGCTTGGAGAAGTAATCAAAGAAATCCGGACCCTTGGGCAAATTATTCTTTGTAGTCAATTCATCAATGGCATCCAAGTAACCTTGGTAAACTTGCCACTTGGCAACTTCAGGATTCGTTGCAATCATGCGGGCAATAATTGGCGTTACACCTTTTGACTTTGCGGCGTCAACAATCTTCTGCATGTTTTCCTTGAAGTGCTCCACGTTCCAACCCGTTTCATCACCCCAGGCATCGTTGGTTCCCATTTCAATGGCCCAGTACTTCACGTTGCTCACATATTCAGTATAAGAGGAAAGACCGTCGATAATGCCGTCGGTATTCACGCAGCCAATACCGCCGCGAAGCATTGCCGGGTAGTAATCCGGATAGCGAGCGTGAATCAACTGTGCAAAATTGGAGTCAACTTCAATTTGCTTCAAGCCCATCTGGCTGATGCTCGTGCCCATAAAGAACCAAGTGTCGTTTCCGCCATTGCTAATGTCGTAGGCGCCCACTTCCTCAAGATTCTTCACGGGAGATTCTGCAACAATCCTGAACCAGGATTTCCCGGCAAAGTCAATGGCCATACCGCGGGACATGGCGCCACTCTCGCCAACTTCCGCAGCAACTTCCCAGTCGCCGTCCACACCGTTGGTAGAATTTGCAGAAGTCATGATCTTGAAATTTTGCAGAGAAGCGTCTTCAGTGGGATTGTGCTGGCAGGATGCCGCATGCACATACTTGTCGCCAATCCAGGCTTCATCACCGCGGGTTTCCCAAGTCACGAAAAGTTTGGTGGGACCCTCACCCACATTCAATGCAAAATCAGATGCAGAAGCCACCTGATTGAAATCCAGATGACCGTCGGTATAAACTTCCGGCTTCCAGTTGGAATTTACAGCACCGCCCACATAAAGGTTCTTACCCATACTTACGTTAGGATTTGCCGTAATTGCAAAAGCTGAGGTCGCGGCACCAAAGGCAACTGCTGCAAAAATTGCACCGAAATTCGATGAACCAACGCCCTGAAAAATTTTATTCATAACACCATCTCCATAAACACAAGGTTAAATTACCCTATTTTGGAAGGCAATGCACCTTTTTTTTTCGATGGTGAGAACAAAACGTAGAGAAAGTCTCAACCAGCCGCCTGGTTTTACCTTTTTGCAGCTTCTGAAACTTCGCGGAAGGTAACGCCAGCCTTTTCGGCAACTTCCTTCACGCTTTCGAATTCGGGTTTACACTTTTCGATGTCGCCCAGTTTGCACTTCTTAACTTTCACTGTTCCATAGGGAGTTTCTACGTCGGCAAAAGTCCGTCCCATACAGGTGCGGGTGACGGGATAACGACGGATGCCCACCGTATTCGTGTGACGCAAAATGGCGGTTTCCACCTGGGGAAGCTTTTCGCTATCCGCAAGAGCGTGAAGAACGACGGCCGGGCGGTTCTTCTTCATGTAGCACGGAACAAAGTAAACGTCCTTGGCTCCAGCTTCGAAAATCTTGTCCATGGCAAGACCCAGTTCTTCGGGACTCTGGTCATCGATATTGCATTCCACCATGAAGACTTCATCACCCCCGCGATTTTCATCTTCAACACTTTCGATGATTTGGGCACGCAGGAAATTGGCTCGACCGAAATCGCGTTTGCCGAGTCCGATGCCGGATTTCAAAATCTTGTAACTCACAGGAAGTTTTTCGCAGGTACGGATAGCGGCTACCACGCCGATTCCTGTGGGAGTTACCATCTCGCCTTTGGTATCTGTAATGTGGAGCGCAATGCCTGCGGATTCTGCAATGCTTGCCACCGCAGGAACAGGAATCGGGAGCATTCCATGCTGGGTCTGCACAAATCCGGAACCCTCGTTAAGGCCCGTCACCACCACTTGAGAAACGCCTTGAGTTTCCTGCAGGTCTTCTACCAAAATAGCCACCGCCATAATATCCACGATGGAGTCAATGGCACCTACTTCGTGAAAATGGACATCTTCTACTGCAACGCCGTGAGCCTTCGCTTCGGCCTGGGCAATCATCAGAAAAATTTTCTTGGCAAGGGCAAGGGCGTTCTGGGAAAGGGTACCATGGCTAGCCACATGTTCCAAGATACCGTAGCATTCCTTTAGATGTCGATGCTCGTGGGAGTGATGGTGTTCGTGACTGTGTTCATGGTTGTGGTGCTCATGCTCATGGTGGTGATCGGCACATTCCTCATGGGAATGTTCATGGTGATGTTCTACGTAGCATCCTTCATGGGCGTGAACATGATCTGCGCTTTCTTCGCCATGATGGGTATGCACGTGAACATCAAAGGTCGCCCCGGCAATACTGTAAGAATTACCACGACCGAAATGGCAGTGCATTCCCTCAAGATGCATGCTGTTGATGGCGGCATCCAGCTTTTCACGGGATGCGCCCAAATCCAGCAAGGCGGCAACAGTCATATCGCCACTGATTCCACAAGATCCGTCCAGATAAAGATATTTCATAATTACTTAATCCTCAGCATACGGCAAGCACTTACGGCGGCTCCAAAACCGTTGTCGATGTTCACCACGGTAACGCCCTCGGCGCAGGTATTCAGCATTGTTAGAAGTGGTGCGACACCTTGAAACGAGGCGCCGTAGCCAACGGATGTCGGCACTGCAATCACGGGTGCTTTTACGAGCCCAGCAATGACACCAGCCAGCGCCCCTTCCATTCCTGCCACGGCAATAACAACATCCGCCTTGCGAATTTCATCAATTTTGGAAAGCAAACGATGGAGGCCGGCAATGCCAACATCATAATGTCGCGAAACCTTGGCTCCAAAAAATTCAGCGGTCATGGCAGCTTCTTCAGCGATGGGCAAATCGGCTGTTCCCGCGCAGCAGACTGCGATGGTTCCGCCAAGTTTTCCTGATTTCTTTGAAGCGTTGGAATGATCACCCTTGACTGTTTTTATGGAGATGATTTTTGCAGTTTCGTTATAGCAAACTTGCGGCATTTCGCTTTTTACAAACTCGTACTGTTCGGCGCTACACTTGGTACCTAGAACAGCGCAGCCATTCTCCTTGAAGGTTTGGAGAATTTTCAGAAGTTGTTCCTTTGTTTTTCCGGCGCAGTAGATTGCCTCGGCTGTACCAGTACGTTTTTCACGGCTGATATCCAGCTTGGCGAAGCCAATGTCTTCATAGCGTTCATTTGCAAGAGTATTCTTCATAATCCAAATCTTGAACGAGTTTTAGAAATTAGTTGGGTTTCCACTTGTCTGCATTTCGCTCTGTTCCCACCTGGTAGGGGGATGAGATCTTTGTAAAGTCTACATCATCCTGGGAATCTTGATTTGCAGATTTCTGTGTCGCGGAATCTGAAATTGACGTTTCCGAACTTTCGGTTTTTGATTCCACGCGAACGGGGGAATTTTCTTCATTACATTCCTTGAACTGTTCGCCTTTATATTTTCGTGCAGCAAACAAACCCGCTTCAAAAAGTAGATAGGTAGGAGCGCCTAGAATCAGCTGGCTAATAATATCCGGCGGAGTCAGCAAAGCCGCCAACACAAGGATGGCCACCACTACGTAAGGGCGGGCATGGCAAACGGTTTCATAGTAAACAACGCCAGAGCGAATCAAGGCGTAAGTCACCAGCGGGAACTGGAACATGCATCCAAATGCAAGGGAAAGCCACAGCGCCAAGGTGACGATGTTTTCCACACCGAAAATTGGCTGTAGAGTTTCGCTTTCAAAACTCATGCCGAATCGCACCACCAGCGGAAAGCAAATCCCCAGGCAGAACACCACGCCCGAAATAAAAAGCCCGCTGGTCATCCACACGATAGAACGAACAAACTTCCGTTCGTTTTCGTAAAGGCCCGGCAGCACGAACTTCCACAAGTTCCAGGCAATGTATGGAGAACAGATGACGCAATCCATAAGTGCCGCGATTTTTAGTTGCAACAGGAACACTTCCATTGGGGAAAAGTAATGGAGGGTGGCACCGCTCTGGGCAACAAGCTCTGCGCTGAACCAGTCAAGTACATGGGACGACAACAAAAACATCGGGATAATCCCGATGCCTAGCGCCACAAAACAGTGAATCAGCGCCGTACGCAAGGCCTCCAAATGAGAGACCAACGTCTGTTCCTGATCAGCTTTCGAAGACAAGTCCGAACCTATCTTTCGTCTTTCGTCTCTCGTCTTTCGTCTATTTTGGCTTCTGCTTCGCCGACTTTTTCCACAGTCTTCTGCAGATCTTCAGCTTCTTCCTTCAGGGCGTCCTTTGCCTTCTTGTATTCGTGCTGGGCACGGCCAAGAGAGCGGGCCAGTTCAGGAATGCGCTTGCCACCGAACAGCAGCAAAACCACAACAACAATCAAGATGATTTCTGGAATTCCAAGAGACATGGGAACCTCGGCGCTTGTTAATAAAAATCAGCTTAATGGGAATTTATAAAAAAATAGCGGAGCAGGAAACATTCATTCCCTGTTCCGCTTTAATTCGAATTAGACTTCCACCAGTTTGTACTTACGGGAACCCATCTTATGGTGTTCCATGGCGTCAAGCTGATGCAAACCTTCGCGGGATTCGATACGTTCCTTCAGGTCGGCAAGTTCCTTAGGCGGAAGCTTGTAAACCATGTCGATGCTAGCCTGGTCCACAGCCAAAATGTCGGTAGAAGCAAGGATACCGATATCGCGGCAGGTAGGTTCTGCAGCACTGGTGCCTGCACAGTCGCAGTCCACGGACATACGGCGCAGCACGTTGATGAAGCACATTTTGCCCTTGAAATGATCGCAGGTTGCCTTGGCGGAGTCGCCCATCAGTTCCATGAACTTGGCGCCCATAATCCAGTCGGCAGAAGAATTCACGTCGGAAGTATTCAAGTGGACTTCGCGCTTACCAATCTGGCCGCCGGCGCAACCGATGGCGATGTTCTTCATGGAGCCGCCGAAGCCGCCCATGGCATGACCCTTGAAGTGGGTGAACACCACCATGGAATCGTAGTTCAGCATATGCTTGCCCACGTGAAGTTCCTTAAGCCAGTAACCGTCCTTCACAGGAATGGGAGTTTCGCCATCTTCGTCCATAATGTCCACCACGGTGAACTTGGTGAAGCCATTGACTTCCAGGGCCTTGCGGTGATCGGCGGTAGTATAGCGGCCGCCTTGATACAGGGTGTTGGTCTCTACGATGGTACTGTTGGGAATAGCCTTCTGCAAGGCTTCATCCCATTCGCGGGGAATAATGTTGGGACCGTTGGGTTCGCCGGTATGGAGCTTGATGGCCACCTTGCCAGAGATGTTCTGCTTCACCTTTTCGTAAAGTTTCAGAACGCCAGCGGCACTGAGATCCTTGGTAAAATAGACGGTAGACACCTTGTCCTCCTCAGAAGTTTTTTCGGGTGCAGAGCCGGAAGCACTGGCGCAATTAGCAAGACCAGCCACAGCAACGGCACCCGCAGAAGCCTTCAGAAAATCACGACGATCCATAACGACCTCTTACATTACACTTCGATAATACGATACTTGCGATTGCCCATCTTCAAAGCTTCCATTGCAGGGAGCTGATGAAGTCCTTCGCGACTTTCAATGCGTTCCTTGATATCCTTCAGTTCGCCAATGGGCAGCTTGTAAACCATGTCTACGCTGGCCTGGTCCACAGCGAGAATATCGGTGGAAGCGAGAATACCGATGTCGCGGCAAGTGGGTTCGGCAGCGCCAACGCCCGCACAGTCGCAGTCCACGGACATACGGCGCAGCACATTAATAAAGCACATCTTGCCCTTAAAGTGATTGACGGTTGCCTTGCCGGATTCAGCCATGGCTTCCATGAAGCGCTTGCCGCTGTTGCTCCACTTGGGGTAAAGTTCCGGCTTTGCATTGTAATCCGGATCTTCCATCTTTTCGTGAATCATCTTCTTGCCCACATTGGCGTCGGCACAGCCGATGGCGATGTTCTTGAGGGAACCGCCGAAACCACCCATGGTATGGCCCTTGAAGTGGGTCAGCACCACCATGGAATCGTAATTCACGATATGGCCGCCCATGCTCATTTCCTTGAAGTGCTTGCCGCCAGGAACAGGGAGCATCACCGTACCTTCTTCGTCCATGATGTCCACGGGGCAGAAAGTCCAGCCGTTTACCTTCAAAGTCTCGCGATGCTTTTCGGTAGTATCGCGGTCGCTGGGATGGTAGTAAGTGTTGGTTTCCACAATGTTGGAATTGGGAATCAGGGCCTGCACAGCCTTCACCCATTCGCGGGGCAAAATGTTGGGGCCGTTCTTTTCACCGGTGTGAACCTTGATGGCCACCTTGCCGGAAATATTCTGGTTCACCTTGTTGTACAACTTGATGAGACCTTCGGCAGAAAGATCCTTGGTGAAGTAGACGTTGGAAACATCCTTGCCGGCTTCCTTCACTTCCTGGTTCTTGGGCTTGCCAAAAACGGGAGTAGCCATGGCGCTGATCAAAGCAGCAGAGCCTACAGTCTTTATAAAATCACGACGATCCATTTAAGCCACCTTATGGAAACGACCCTTGGGGTCTTTAATGAGGAGCATGGCAAGCCAAATCACAAGGCCAAATGCCACAGCGGAGAAACCCAGGAAGGCGTCATTCAGCATGTCGCCTGCAGCCGGGGTGAAAAATTCAGCACGAAGTTCTGCATATTCAAAAATGGCATCCACGAACCACATGAGGGATGCGCCCCAGTACATGTAGCACAAGGGAGAAAGATGCATCTTGTTTTCGACATCGCGGTACCAAAGAGCGGTGCAGATAATCGCCGCAAAAACAGTGATGAGAAGGGTCATTACTTACCTGCCTTTACTTCTGCAGGAACAGCCTTGTGGAACTTGCTGCGGACAGTCATGAGAGCGGCCCAAGCCACCGTAACGAGGCCAGCCATGGATGTGCCCACGGTAGCAACCTCGTGCCACATCTGACTCATGGCTTCGGGGCTGGAAGCCGCAGTCAAAAACGGATAAAAGGCCTGCAGTTCGCCGTGCCAGACATGTTCAAAAGCCAACAGAACAGAACCGCCCCAAAGCATCTTGGAAAGAACCTTCAGATTCTTGCAGACAGCCTGCTTCTTGGTAGCAACCTGAAGATCAGCACCCTGCTTGGCAGACTTGTCGGTCTGTTCCAAAACTATGGTGGTGACGGTGGTAACGATGGCTTCTGCCATGGGGGCGATAAAACAGCACATAAGTACTCCTCTTTTTCGACGTGCGAAGATATTGTTTGTTCTAAATATACCACCTAGAGTTAACTCTAAGACAAGCCCTTTTTAATTTTTTTGAAAAAAAGAGCCAAAAAATTTCTATTTCACCAAGGCTTCGTTCAAGCTTCCGGTACGGTAGCCTCGTTCATCCAAGGAAATTTCCTTAAAACCAAGATTTGTAAAACAGGAACGAATCTCAGCCTGATTTTTGTAGAAAAGCGGGAACTGGTCCGGAAGGATTTCTATGCTAGCCATATAGGTTTCTGCAGCAGGCGATTTTTGCGGAACAAGACGGCAACGAACTCGATATTGAACAAAACCCAAATCCTGCAGATACTGCTCGGCCCGCTCCACCAGCCGCAATTTTTCTTCTGTAATCTGTTCTCCGTAAGGAATGCGGCTGGCAAGGCAGGCAAACGAGGGCTTGCTCGCCGTCGGGAGCCCAAGTTCCCGGGACAACGTGCGGATGCCTGCCTTGGTGAGGCCCGCCTCACGGAGCGGGCTCTTCACGTTCAGTTCCGCAATCGCCTTCAATCCCGGGCGGTAATCTCCAAGGTCATCCACATTGGAGCCTTCACAAACTGCAGGAATCCCATGCTCCGCGGCCGCCCCGATGATGGCCTTAAAAATCGAACGCTTGCACACATAGCAACGGTCAGGAGGATTCTCCCGAAAGCCGTCCACATCCATCTCGTTAAAATCCAGGACCAAATGGAGAATGCCTTCTGCCTTGCAAAAATCCAGAGCCTCCTGAATTTCGCGGCCAGGAACCACCCTGGACTTTATCGTAACGGCAACCGCATTCTCTCCCAGCACATCATGAGCCACCTTCAACAGAAACGTAGAATCCACGCCGGCAGAATAAGCCACGGCAACCTTGCCGAGACTTCTCAACTGGCATTTCAACAACTCGAATTTCTGATGCAGTTCATCCATTTTCAAAAACCTGGAATTTTCAAAACCTTTAAAAAACGCCTCTTAAATATAAGATCTAGAGTTGACTCAAAGTCAAGACTTGCCGTAGAAAATTTATTTTTTATTTTTCAAAAAAAACAAGGCAGGACCATCATGGGATTTTCTATCGGAGAAGTTGTAAAGAAAACAGGACTTAGCGCCCACACCCTGCGCTACTACGAAAAGGAAGGGCTCCTCCCCTTCGTCACCAAGAGCAGCTCTGGTCTCCGCGTTTACACTGAATCCGATTTGGGCTGGCTCACCATGATTGAATGCCTCAAGTCCTCGGGCTTGCAAATCAAGGAAATCGCACAGTACATCAAGTGGTTCCAAATGGGCGATTCCACCTTGGCCGAACGCGTAGAAATGTTCCGCAAGCGCAAGGCCGCCATCGAAGAAGAAATGGCCAACTTGCAGATAGTGCTGGATAAAATCACCTACAAGACCGCCCTTTACGAAGAAGCCCTCAAGTGCGGCAGCCTGGATACTGCCACCAACCTTCCCAAAATGCAAAAGCTGAAGAAGAAGCTTTTCGAAAAACCCACCGACTTCGACAAGATCATGGACCAGGTCGGCTAAGTCCGGTTTAGTCCCGATTACTTCACATTCACTTTCTGGATTTCGTGACCGATGCGAACCAGGTATGCGCCAGGCGTACGGAACTGAGTGCGCACAGCATCGACTACATTTCCACCACGAAGCTGTTCTGCCTGCAAAGTCCCCAGGTAACGTCCCTGCAAGTCAAACACTACAGCCTTGCCAACGAGTGCGGCAGACCCGTCGAAATTCGCAACGATAGAAGTTGTGTTGCCAATGGAACTGCTGGAAGGCAGTCCGAATTCATAAGCCCCAAGATCCGGTGCGGCGCCGGCAAATACCGCCCCCACATCTTCACCCTTGTCGATGGCGTGGCTACCATCCTTCAACTTCAAAAAGTCCACATTAGGAACGCTTCCATCAGGATTTCGCGGTCCCAAAATTCCAGGAATCTTGGAAAGGTCTTCGCCCGTCACCGTCATGCTGGGGTCGTCAATACTCATAAAGTCGTCTTCCGTCAAATCCAGTTTCAGGTTCCAAGTGTTGTTTTCGCCAGCGGCACAATTTTCATCATGCCCAGCATCGCTGTCATCGATTTTCACCCAGCACACACCAACCTGCGAATTCAGATTAGGGAATGCAATGTTGTTTTTCAGCACATGGGCGTTATCGCCTGTCAATACGGCTACATCGGCCGTGCGCCTTCCTTCAGCATCGAATGTGGTGGATGCCATGTTAAAGGCCCGTTGACCATTCTGGAATGACGTATTGCTGATCCATTGAGTTCCCGCACCTGTATAGTTGGCATAAAAACCGAAAGTCTCATTCTTCCAGGCGACGCTGTTTCGAATGATATGATGTCCACCGCCAAATGTACTTTCGCCCAACTTGAATCCAGAACCATTTCCATTTTTCGGCATCTTTGTACCGTAGTCGCTATAGCCGCTTCCCATGGCGTAGCTGTTTTCTATGACAACAGGAAATTCCTGATTGATCAAGTCGTAGGCATCATCGCTGTTCCACCAGGAACGACAACCGAAAAATTTCGTGGTGTCGCCGTCATACTGGTAATGCACGCCAAAACCGTCGGCATTTTCACCATCGCCCTGACGGCCAGTGGGGTCATAATTATCGTGGGCGTCGCAGTTCAAGAACAGATGACCACCGCCGTTAAGGCCCCTTCCGCCTTCATTCACAAAGAAGCCCGGACCCGCATTGTGATGACTTTCCATCTGCTCCAAAATCACATGCTTGCATCGGGTAACATATACACCCGAATTGGAATTATGCTTCATGGGAACATTGCGGACCTCGATCCCCTTCAAGTGCAAATAGCTTGCATAAATCAAGATGCCCGCCGTGTATTCCAGATCCGTAGACGAAGTGGTTTTATCCAGGGCCTGACCGATGGGAAGATTTGTGCCGTCAAAAATCGGACGTTCCCCAGGGTAGGCAAAATAATGGATTCGCTTGTCGTCACTTTCGCCGCTGGTAGTCAACAAAACACCTGCAGACATTCTGGCGCGTTCACAGTAGGAGGTATCGCGCATATCATAGACACCGCCGCGGATCCACACCGTATCACCGGCAGCCACCACCGTATTGGCCTTCTTTAAAGATGCAAAAGGCTTTTCCTTTGAACCTGCGGCAGCGTCATTCCCGTCAACAGCAACATAATATGTTGAACCGAATGCCTGCGCTGCGCACAAAGCCAGCGCCGGAATAAAAAACTTCTTGTCCATAAACACCTCTAAAACCTGATTGTAATATATATGATTTTCGAGGTAAACGGACATAAGCATTGTTTATGGAGCTGCCATTTGCGCAGAATATTGAACCAGGTTCAGTTGCCAACATGCTGTATTCGCAATTGAAATGACTGCGCGAACACTTCTATTTCAGCAGGCGTTCGGATTGCGGCAGGCCTTCGTTAATCAGCACGGAGTTTAGCGACTCCATATTGGAAAGACAAATCAGCTGGTTGATGGAAGCGTGGTCACGAACATTTCCGTCTAACATCGGATTCGCCTCACGCCACTGTGCAGCAGTAAACCCGAAAAGGGCCTTGTTCAAGACATCCGCTTCTGATGCATAGACAACGGCTGCATCCTGGGGCGTAATCGCCGCGGAAATCAAATTCTGCTTAAGTACTTGGATAGTGAAAACTGGCTGAAGGCCTCTATCGAATTCGAGAACGAATCCATCCAGCATTTAGGAAGCGTCGTCACCAACATGGGCTATTCCGACTGGGCAACCACCGCGATTCCTGCCGATGTAATGAGAATTTGCCACATGGCCCGCGCCACCGACGAAATCCAGTTCGGCATTTACGCCTGCAGCCCAGAGGATTCCTCCTTTGACGCCACATTCACAGAAATGGAAATCACGGAATGCAAATGGCTCGCCCACGTAGGGCAAAAGCCGGATTGATTTGATTATATTTTTAGTCAACTGGAGTAATTATGAAAGTTCTTTTAATTAACGGTAGCCCCCGTAAAAACGGCAACACTTTTACCGCATTGAATCAGGCTGCAGAACAGCTGAACAAGAACGGTATCGAAAGCGAAATCGTGTGGATTGGAAACAAATGCATCCGCGGATGCATTGCCTGCAATGTTTGCAAGAACAAGGGCAACAACCGCTGCGCCTTTGACGAAGACATCTGCAACGAAATCATCGCCAAGATGGAAACTAGCGACGCCCTGATTGTAGGCTCTCCGGTTTACTGGGGACAGCCCAACGGTTCCGTACTTTCGCTGATCCAGCGCATGGCTTATTCCGCCGGAAGCCTGATGCAGGGCAAGCCCGCCGCCGCCGTTTGCTGCTGCCGCCGCGGTGGTGCAACCGCCGCCTTCCAGACTTTGCAAATGCCCTTCCAGATGCTGAACATGCCTATCGTCACTTCCCAGTACTGGAACATCGCCTACGGCCGCAACGAAGCCGAATCCGCACAGGACGTGGAAGGCATGCAGACCATGCGCACCCTCGCAAACAACATGGCATTCATGCTGAAGAAATTCGCCACAGGCACCGCCGAAGTGGAAGCCAAGGAACCCTGGCAGCCCATGAACTTCGTGAGATAAGAAAATTTATCTGGTTTTGACGACGCCGTTGCAGGGCATCACCGGGTCGTCCCAGATGATTTCGCCGACGGAGTCCACCACGATGGTTCCGGATTTCGGATTCTTGATGGAAATGACATCGCCCTTCACGTCTGCTTCGACATCGGAGTATTCAAAGGCTAGATCCGCGCCTTCCATGGTGCAGTTGATGAGCTTCAGGCCCTTGCAATAGCACAGGGGCTGGGTTCCGGAAATCTTGCAGTTTTCAAGAGTCAAGTTTTCAGAGAACCAGGCGAGATATTCACCCTTCACTACGGAATTTTTAACCGTAATATTTTTGCTGTGCCAGAAGGCATCCTTCGTATCCAATACAGAATCTTCGATAGTCAGATTTTCGATGTACTGGAAAGAATACTTGCCTTTCATCTGCACATTTTTCAGGGAGATGTTCGTGCAATCCAGGAAAAGATATTCCGCTTCGATTTCAGAATTTTCAAGGGAAATATCCTGACTCTTCCAGCCGAATTCCTGGGAAACAATTTTGCAGTTTTCCAGAGAAATGCGGTTGCATTCACGAACGGCCTTGATGCCGCCAAGAACACTGTCCTTGATGACACCGTCGTCGGCATACCAAAGGGCAGCGCGGGTGAGTTCATCCATGGAGGATTTTTCCAAGGTGAATTTCTTGACGTGCCACATGGGATAGCGCAGAGAAAACTTGCAGTCAATGACATTGATGTCGCGGGCTTCCTTCAGTACAGACTCACCATCGGCGGGGCCTGCGAAAACGCAGGACACCACGTCGGAATTCTTCAAGTTATATAGGGAGCGTTCTTCGTCGAACTGCTTATTTTCTACCACATTTCGATTCATGTTAATAAAATATAAAAATAAATAGCCGCACCCAATACCATCTCGTATTTTTCAGTTTCTCATTGTAAACATTTCCACAAAAAAAGCTGACCCATTTTTTGGGACAGCCTTTCTTTGAATTTATATGTAAGCGTCACTTTGCGCCGAGGAAATCGAAGCCGGCTTCTTCAATGGCCTTCTTCAATTCCGCCTCGTCCACCGTACCTTCGATGGTGAGAAGGTTCTTGCCCACATCAGCTTCGGCGTGAATAACTCCGGGGAGAGCGGTGGCAGCCTTTTCCACACACATTTTGCAGTGGTTGCAGCTCATACCCTTCACGGTGTATTCCTTTACCCTGGAAGTTTCAGAATCCTTTTGGATCTTGCTCTTCTTCGGGAGTTTGGTGTAGATCATGAGCAAAGCGAGAACGCCTGCCATCACATAATCAAATACGCCCAAGGCTTCTGCGCCGGCACAATGTTCAGACATACCGCTAGGAATCATTGCGGAGAGGAAGGTGTCCATCATAAAGGTATCCACCACCCAACCGAAGAACAATGCGCCGCCAGCAATGGTGATCAGGTATGCGACCAAGGTGCGCTTGCCAAAAGCCTTACCCACAACCATCATAGATGCGATACTAGTTGCAGGACCAGCCATCAGCAAAACAAGTGCTGCGCCCGGAGTAATTCCCTTTGCCACCAATGCCAATGCCAGAGGAATGGAGCCCGTAGCACAAGTGTACATAGGCATAGCCAACAGCAACACGGCAATCATGCAGAGGAACGGGTATTCACGGAGAGCCAAGAAGAAATCGTTGGGAATGAATGCAGCAATCAATGCGCCCAGCACAAGACCAATCATGAGCCACTTACTTACATTGGCAACCATGTCCACTAAGCCATAACGGAAGGTTTCCAGAATCTTGCCGCCGATGGTCTTGGGGATTTCGCGATCTTCGCAATCGTCATCGCCACAGCCGCACTTGATCTTTCCGCAACCGCAGTGATCATCCTTACAACCGCAATGATCGCCGTCGTCATCGTCGTGATCGTGGTCGCCACATTCGCAGTGATCGTCGTGATCATGGTCGCCACATTCGCAATGGTCGTGATCGTGGTCGTGGCCACCGCAGCTGCAGTGTTCATCAACGCAAACGGCCTTGGCGTCTGCAGCAATTTCGTTTTCACCCTTCGTTGCAAAGTTCGTCACCACGCCGCCAAACAGTGCCGTAACAAAGGCCGCAATGGGGCGCAAAATTGCGAAAGGCAAACCCAGCAAAGAGTAGGTTGCCAAAATGGAATCCACCCCCGTCGCCGGAGTAGAAATCAAGAAGGAAACGCTGGCGCCCTTGCTGGCACCTTCCCTGCGGAGAGCCACAGCGGTAGGAATCACGCCACAGCTGCAAATGGGAAGCGGCACGCCAAAAAGGGCCGCCCACAAGCTAGACTTAAAAGTGGGTTTGGAAATTTTCGGAATGTACAGGGATTGCGGAAGCCATACGTGAATAATGCCTGCCAGCAAAAAACCGAGCAGCAAGAACGGGGCCATTTCCGCAAACAATGTTATAAATTCAGAAACAAAAGTCGATACGATTTCCATCATAATTTTCTCCTTTACTTTCCTTCCTTTTTATGGAGAATATGGGACAGACCAATTTTGAAGATGGATCCGATATGTTCATCATCCAGAGAGTAGAACATCTTGCGGCCATCACGGCGGGGCTTGATCAAGTTCGCCGTACGGAGAATTCTCAACTGGTGACTTACCACGGACTGTTCCAGGTTCAGCTTGCCGGCAATGTCATTCACGGAAATTTCACCGCCAAGAAGAATCTGGAGAATACGGATTCGAGTGGTATCGCCAAAGAACTTGAAGAATTCCGAAAGTTCAAAAAGCGTATCTAGGGGCACGTTCATTGCCGCCAGTTCCATATCATGGCAATGACTGCAATGGCATTCATGATGTTCATGATCGTCGTGACATTTGCATGTAGCCTTTGTAGATTCTTTCTTTGCCATAATTATCCTCTTTTCGTTTTGTAGATATATGAATATCTATTCATGTATTCATATTTAAAAAGAAATTTTCTGTTTGTCAAGCGGGGCGAGACGTTTTTTTGAAAAATGCCGATGAAAACTGTCGGAAAAGGGGAAATAGTTCCCTGGCGTAAACATTTTCAGGCGAAAAACCTTGCGTTAAAGCGAACTCTAGGTAAACCGTCCTTTAAAAAATTATTACATCTACACAATAGCCACTTTAATCACGCCGTCCAGTTTGTTTTCGAAGATGCGGTAGGCTTCTTCAATGTCCTGCAAGGGGAACTTGTGGGTAATTAGCGGGGTGGTGTCGATTTTTCCCTGCTCAATGAGGGAGAGAATTTCGGCGCAGTCGCAGCCGTCTACACCGCCGGTTTTGAAAGTGAGATTCTTGCCGTACATTTCGGGCAAGGGAAGCGTCATAGGTTTGTCGTAAAGGGCCACCACTGTCACGATGGCGTTGGGCCTTGCGTTTTCCCAAGCCATGCGGAAAGTCTCTTCGGTGCCTGCCACTTCCAGAACCACGTCAGCACCGCCATGGGCACTTTCACTTTGCACCACCGTGCCACATTCCTCCGGCGTAGTCACAATCACCTGAGGATAATGCTTGCGCACAAATTCACGGCGGGCTTCGTCCTTTTCGCAAACGATAATCTTTTGTGGATTCTTCAGCATCACGCAAAGCAGCGTGCAAATGCCCGTGGGGCCAGCGCCAATAATCAGCACCGTATCCTCGGTCTTGATTTCAGAAATGCGGGCGGCCCAGAAACCTGTAGCCAGCACATCTCCTACAAAAAGCGCCTGCTCGTCGCTGACGGAATCAGGAATCCTGTTCAGGCCCTGATCTGCAAAAGGCACCCGCACAAATTCCGTCTGGCCGCCATCAATGCGGCAGCCCAAAGCCCAGCCGCCGTTCTTGTCGGTACAATTGTTCACGAAACCATTCTTGCAGAAAAAACATTCCCCGCAGAAAGTTTCCACATTCACCGTCACGCGGTCGCCCACCTTCACATTCTTCACGTCAGCACCGACGGATTCCACCACGCCCACCATCTCATGGCCTACGGTAATTCCCGGCACCGCCCGGGGCACAGAACCATGCTTAATGTGCAAGTCACTGGTACAGATGCTCCCCATGGTCACACGGACAATGGCATCCCTCGGGCCCTGCAATTCAGGCTTCGGCTTTTCTACCAGTTCAAATTTCTTATGCTCTTTATAAACGTAGGCTTTCATGATTTGGAATTTAGAATACTTTTCGTTCGGCACCCAGCTCAAAGAAGTACTTGGTAATGCCCAAGTCCACCTTGGTGCTTAATCCCAGTTTCAGTTTTGCTGTAACAGAATCGTCCTTGTTCAGGCGAAACTCCACGCGGCACTGGTTCAATCCTGTGGGGGCTAAAAGCACATAGTCAATTCCCTTCTTGAACCAATCGGGAGCGGTTCCATAATCCGGGGAAATTTTTTCCGGCGTTTTCATAGGATGCTGCACACCGCTAGTTTGTCCGTAACCTAGGGCGATGACGCCAAAAACTTTTTCGCCTGGAGCAACCTTGAAGTTCTCAGTCTTTTGGAAAGTCATGGCTACAATGCAAGTGTTCAATCCTAAGGTCTGGGCGAACAAGACAATTTCTGCAGAGGCGCGGCCCACGTCCTCGGCGCATTCCTTTTGAGCCACCAGAGCAAAAAAGTTTTTTACACCGGAAAATTTTCCATAGTGAGCCATTCGGCTGTCGAAGGCCTTCTCGTCGTTTAAAATCAGCTGAAGATGCAACCCATAACGTTCATTCAATTCCGCAGTCTTTGCCTGGAGGGCATCCACCTGTTCCTTGGAAAGTTCTGTGGGCAGGTACTGGCGCACAGCATGACGTAATTTTACCGCTTCTTCAAGAGTCATAAAACCTCCTTTTTGAACAAATTTAATATACAAATGGAACACTTCACTGATTAGACTTTGCTACTACCCTTTTTTTTCTCCTACTATTTATACATTTGATCTATCTATGTTTCTCATCAGATAAAAACACCATCCCCATGAAGTTTTTTCTCCTTCCTATTATCGTAATATTGTGCGCAAGTACACTATTTGCAGACGACACTTCCTTTGAAAAGAAATGGAGCATCAGGGGGCTCATAGATTACAACTATTTTTCGCAGTCAACAGAAGGCTATAACAAGACCATGCACTCGAGCCGCCCCGTGGAGGTAGGTTTAGGCCTGGGCTACAAGGACTTCGTCTTTGACGTCAGATATGCGCTGCCATTTACCGCAAGTAAGAGCAAAAGCTCCGCCGCAAATTTTGATTTCGCATCATCATTCTTTCCCAAAAGTTTGTGGATTGACGCATGGTTAAATATCTGCAGCGGGTTTAACGCAGGTGGCCAGGATACAACCGACATTACAGACACAATTGTCTCACTGGACCTCACCCTTGTCAACTATGGCGCAAAAGTTCTATACACCACGAACCCCTTGCACACTCCTCGAGCTCCCTACTTTTTAGATCGCCGGCAAAAAACGTCTGGCTACAGCTTTATGGTGGGCGGTTCGATCCAACGTACAAGACTGCGTAGCAGAGACAGCATCCTGAATTTCAAAGACAGGACAGTGGACTATATCGGCCCCGTAGAAGGAGCATCCTACACTCATTTGTTTGCAAATCCCCTCTACTTTGTAAACATCACTGGACTTTTGGGAGAATACCTTAGCTACCAGGAACAAAAAGGCAAATTCGGTTACGCCCAAAACGCAAGTATCAAGGCAGCCTACGGTTACATCGGCGACGATTGGGCTTGGAACATCACTCTCGGCTTCGAGGCAACCATCGGACTCATCAATCAAGAAACTCAAGCTCACGGGTTCTTCAAGATTCTTGGGATTCGCCGTTTTTAATCCATCACCAAAAACAAATTTCTCCGTTTTTGTTTTAGGCAAAATTAAATACGCAACTCCATCATCTAGATATTCATTTTCATAATCAAAAGTTGATAAGCCGCTGTCCCCTATCATCCCTATAGATAGTTTGACATTTTCTTTATAAAAACTTTTTAGTTCTAAATATTCACCAGATTCAATACCATCATTTAACGAAGCTAAATAGTTTTCAATTTGGCAAGCGATTGTGTGACAATCTCCATTAGGAGCAAAAGGAACAATTATGGCATATCGTCCATCAATGGTTACACACAACTTCCCTAATGGCGTGACAAGTCCCATCTTAAACCATCTCAAACATCACGAACTTTTCCTTCATGGAAATCTTCCCCAACTAGCCGCGCAGCCCTTACCCGCGACGTCCTTCACAAATTTCCAGAGCGGTTCGTATTTACTCATAAATCAAATGCGCTATATTGCTTCAAATTTCTTCGTGACTCTTGCCGCGAACTGCACTTCCTCAAAATCATCCAACTGCAAACTGTCCACAAAGCTCTGAATTAAGTTGTTCACAATTTCAGGTGCATCGGTATTGGAATTATGGCCCGCGCCCTTGATCCATTCCAAAGGAATTCCAGTCTTTTTATGCCAAGCCTTGTTATAACGCTTGGCGGAACCTGCGGCATCCTTTTCACCGCAAATCAGCAAAGCCGGGCAACAGATTTCATAAGGCAAGTTCGCCGCAATACCATCGGCCAACATTCTATAGCCATGGCCAGCTAATTTCGCATAACGGTCCTGATTACCATCGTAGATCATCATCATATCGAGCATCAGCTTGCGGCCATATTCCGTTGTGGCAACACCCTCGGAGCCAGCCTTTAAAAGTTTAGCCCAAGGATACCAGCGATAAACCGGTTCCATAAATCTCAAGAGGAAAAGTTCCAATCCGGTAATATACTTGCGCTGCATGGGGCAAGAGTCCACAGACACAAAGCCCTTTAAACGATCCGGGTACATTTGCATAAAAGTCTGTGCAACGTAGCCGCCCATGGACTGTCCGACAAACACGAGATTTTCAAGATGCTCGTGTGCCAAAATTTGATCCAACCAATTAGCCTTATCCATCAAGGTAAAATTCATATGGAAAGGCCAAGAAGATGCATGACCCGGGGCATCCCAGACAAACACATTGTATCTAGATTCAAAAAACTCAATTTGTTTATCGAACAATCGATGGTCCGCCGTTAACCCCGGTAAAAAAATCAAGGAAGGCGCACCCGGGCGCACCTCATCCGAAACCCAATAATGGATATCACCATTAGGAGTTGTAAATACTTTTTCTACCATACCCCGAATATATAAAAAGAATGGCAAACCGCGTTCCAAACCACCCTTTTAATTTGTCATAATTATTTTTACATTTAGGCTATGATCAAGTCTATTCTCGCCGGTTTAATGATTAGTGTAGGATGCGTAAGCTTCCTTTCCGTCGACAACAAGATTGCAGGTACCTTCCTGTTCTCTCTCGGCCTCTACACCATTATTATTTTGAAGTTCGACCTGTTCACCGGCAAGGTGGGCTATCTTTCCACGAACCGCACCTTGAATTACCTGAAGTACCTTGGAAAAGTTTGGCTCGGCAACCTGATCGGTTGCGTTGTTGGTGCCGCCGCCGTGGCCGCCACCCGACTGACCATTACCACTTCCGCCTTGGTTAACGTGAAATACGCCGACAGTCTGCCCAGCCTGTTGATTCTTGGAATCTTTTGCGGCATGCTCATGTTCATCGGCGTCGAAGGTTACAAGCGCACCACCAACCCACTGATCGTTGTACTGCCTGTCATGGGATTTATCCTTTGCGGATTTGAACACTGCATTGCCGACATGTTCTACTTCGCCTTTAACTTCTTTAAGAGCGGCGTTACCTTGGCAGGCCTTGGCGACACCCTTTTGCGATTGGCATTCATTACCGTGGGCAACCTGATCGGCGGATGCCTCGTGTGCTTCGCCAGCATCAACATCCAGAAAGAAGCGTAACTTTGCGCTAGACAGTTTTGCCGCCCCACTCCTTGGAGTGGGCGTTTTCATGTTCAATGGTCTTGTCGAAATCGGCGAGCGGTTCGCAGTTTCGTTCCACTGCTAATTGAGTTGCATGCAAACGATTCAGGCAATCCATTTTTTCGCGGTCACCAATTTTTGCCTTTTCAATGGAGTCCCCAAGAATGCGGATGGACTCGTCGTAGACTCTGCAAGGCACAGGGAAGGGATGGCCATCTTTACCGCCATGGGCAAAGGAATAACGGGCAGGATCTCGGAACCTGGAAGGCGTTCCATTAATGACTTCACTGACGAGGGTCAACGATTGTAATGTGCGGGGGCCAAGTCCCGGAGTCAAAAGCAAGCTTTCAAAATCGCTGGGATCCGATTCGTAGGCCGTTGCTAGCACTGCTCCTAGGCGTTTCAAATCCACATCTTCTGCGTGGACTTCATGTCGTGCGGGCATAATGCAGTCGCGACTAGAATTTACGAGAATAGGATCGCGGGCACCGCTAAAAATCAAGTCCTGCGCAGAACTGCCCACAAGATCGTGCGACGAATCTGCCGGCGCAAACATGTCCATCTGAGGCGACACGATGATAGAAGAGCTTGGCTGCACAATCTGACGAATCTCACGCATCACACGGTCGGGATTTTCGCGGGACAATTCCAGAATCGAACCGCGAGTACTGCGGGCATTCTGATCCGTCAAATTCAAAATCTCTCCGCGGTTCTCCCCCACAATTGCCGTATGAGGATTTTCCACAAAAGATCTCAAGTTGGCAGAACACCAATGGTAACGTCTAGCAGCGCGAGCATCTGTATTCATGCCCTGCTGCACCACAGCCCAGTCGCCTTCATCCGTCACAATAAAGTTGTGCTGATAAAGTTGAAAACCGTCCTGTACCGCGGTGCCGTCCACCTTGGCGCAAAGGCGGCTTGTGCGCGACAAGAAATTTCCGTCCACACCGGTTCTATCACCAATCTGCAAAAGTTCCGTAGGTGTCTCGCGGGAGAACTTTCCGCGACCACCACACACGTAAATTCCGAGATCATTCGCAATAGGATTCAAACCACGCTTCAGCGCATACATGACGCTAGTGGTGATTCCGGAAGAATGCCAATCCATTCCCAGCACAGCACCAAAGGACTGAAACCAAAGAGGATCACTTAAACGTACAAGGAATTCCTTCTTGCCATAATTTTCAACAATGGATTCTGCAATCAATCTTCCCAAGTCTCGCATACGGTCCGCGAGCCAGCGAGGCACTGTACCCGTATGCAAAGGAAGATCGGCAACACCTGTACGTTTCGGCATAATCCAATTTTAGAAATTTAACAACTGCCGTTACCTGAAAATTGCAACAAACTTGTCGCCATCCTTGGGAGAAACCAATCGCGGATTTTCAGTAGAGCCATCAGACCAACTCTTGAAAATACCAGCGCTTCCAACAGCTTCCAGCAGCATATCGTTCCCGCTGAAGAATGTTCCAGTATAATTGACGCGGGGCAGTTTCATTCCATCAATGGTCACTGAACCATTTCCTTCTGCTCCGACAGTTACTGTAATATCGGCACCAAGACCAAATTCCTTACGATATTCTTCGCGAAGAGATTCAGTTCTACCCTTGGCATTTTTCAAAATGTAGTCACCACGCCTGTCGAAGCCGCATCCTAAATCATAATAGAACCCGCAATAATTTCTAGGGAATTTCTGCATGTCCCTGGTAATTTCCGCATCCGGAATTTGAGCATTCAAATTTGCGACAGAAGCGACCAAGCGATCATAGGTTAAATAATCGTTCATCATGACAGCGCCATGATTGACAAACATTCTTGAGAAATGCGGATTAGCACGAAGCTTGATGAATATGTTCGCAAAGAATCCCGGACCGGTTCTATCTTCGGGACTGGATGCCGATACTCGAGAATTTCGAATCCATGCAAACATACCACCCGTATTTCTTTGGAAATCGCTACTGACCCACTTCCAGCCGAGACTCTGGTCTGTATCAAACAACATGAACTTGAACGGCTGTCCCGGAGAACGCCAAGCACGAACGTTATTACTGGGCCAGTCTGCATTCTGCAAATAGAACTGAGCAGCAATATAGTCGGCATAATTGCCTACGTCCATCATGGTCTTAACTTTGTCGTAGTTTACGTTACTGGAACCACCAAAATTATTGCTTCCTATAAAGTCAAGAAGTGCTTTGTATTGAGAACCGTCGCCAGCAACTGGAGTCACAACATCTTTCTTTTGCTTGATGACTTCAACGGTGTTATTGTCGATACCATAATTAGTTTCTACAAAATGTTCATTCAGTCTTTCACGCATGTCGTGAATGCCGTAATATTCGCCATTGTAGAAAACCACAACCTGTCGGCTTCGCTGGTAATCCACAGAAGAGCCTTCCACGATAGCGGTCATGGCAGGGTCACCAATGTAATCGCCTACATAACGGTTACCACTGTTACGAAGATTGAATCCTCTAAACTTGTTCACTTCCGGACGGGTAGCAAACAAGGGATACTTCAATTTTTTGGCGTTATATTGCTTTTTGATTTTGACACCTACAGGCTTTTTGGGATAGGTGCGGCTGTAATTACCCATCAAACCGATTCCAGCATCAACTTCCCAGGCCTTGCCGTCACTGCGGCTGCCATTCTCAAAAAATTCCACATGAATAGGATCTTCAGTTTCATCCATCAATCCCGGGCACCCATAAGGATCCGCACCTTCACAATCTCTGGTATCTACATAGACACGAGAGAAGAAGCTGGGGTTCACACTAATTGCCACCACAGGCATGGAAACAGATTCATTGATGAAATAAGTCTGGGTTGCCCAACGTACCGCAGCACCATCCTTAAATTCAGCACAACGAACTACAGTATTCTTTTCAATAGCCAGTGGTTCCAAAAATTCAGCGGATTCTTCCGACGGTTCGGCACCATTCGTTTCACAACGAATAGTCCCACCCTGAGTCGGTGCAGGAGCCGGAATCACTAAGCCAGAATAGAAACCTGCGGGCGGCAAAAGTACCGGATCCGAATTGACAGGTTCTTCATCTTCTTCGTCTTTTGCATCGGGAGAACCCATTGAATCGCCTTTAGCGGATTCCGTTTCCTTCTGTACCAAATCTTTCAGATACCATGAGAAAAGAGAATCTGATTGAAGAATACTATCAGGAATACCAAGGCTATCCAAATCAAAAACAAAGGAGCCTTCGGGGCTATCAACTTGGACAACATAGGAATCTTCTCCACTACAAGCAGAGAAAATAGCGGAAACAAGTCCCGCAGCAAACATGATTTTGACAAAACCTTTCATCATTATTAAAGATAATTATTTTAAATAAACTAATGAATATTTATTTTTACAATAGGAGTTTAATCACATCCCGCCACTAGTAAGACTCCTAGGTGTTGGTTTATTTCTATTTTCTGGTCGAAAATAACCCAATGCACACTATGAAAGTTCAAGACCGTTTTTTAAAGTACGTTAGCTTTACTACCACTTCCGACGAGACTTCTGAATCCTGCCCCAGTACGGATTGCCAATTTGCGCTGGGCAAATACCTTGCGCAGGAACTGGCCGAAATTGGCCTTCAGCAGGTAAAGATTGACGAGAACTGCTACGTGTACGGTTTGCTGCCCGCAACCGCTGGCCACGAAGACGATACCCCCATCGGCTTCATTAGCCACATGGATACATCTCCGGATTTTTCCGGCGTAAATCCCAAGCCCCAAATTATTGAAAACTACGATGGCAACGATGTGGTGTTGAAAGGCTCTGGCGCGATTTTGAAAGTTACCGATTTTCCCACTTTGAAAACTTTGAAGGGACGTACCCTCATCACCACCGATGGCACCACTTTACTGGGCGCCGATGACAAGGCAGGCATCGCAGAAATCGTCACCGCCATTGAAGAGTTGGTGGAAACGGATCGCCATGCAGAAAGCCGCGGTTACGAAAACTTGAATGGCCACGGGGACATTTGGGTTTGCTTTACTCCAGACGAAGAAATCGGCCGCGGTGCCGACAAGGTGGACCTCGAATATTTCAAGGCCAAGTACGCCTACACTGTAGACGGTGGCTATGAAGGCGACATCGCCTACGAAAACTTCAACGCCGCTAGCGCCAAGTTTATGATTCACGGCAAGAGCGTTCATCCCGGCGAAGCAAAGGGCATCATGAAGAATGCAAGCCTCATGGCTGCAGAAATCGCCATGGCGCTCCCTGCCGACGAAACCCCCGCCACCACCGAAGGCCATCAGGGTTTTTATCACCTGACGGACATGAAGGGCGACGTGGAAAATGCAACCCTCTGGTACATCGTCCGCGATCACGACAAGAAGCGCTTTGAAGAACGCCAAGAATTCCTGCGCAAGATTGCCGCAGAGTTCAACGCAAAATTCGGCGGCACCGCTTTCGCAGACGCAGATAAGAACCGCGCCGGCGGCAACATTGTTGAACTGGAATTAAAGCATTCCTATAGCAACATGCTGGAAGTCATCGAGAAGTGCCCGGAAGTTTTAGAGCGCGCCCGTGCCGCCATCGAGGCAGTGGGCGTCGAGCCCGTCAGCGAACCTGTCCGCGGCGGAACCGATGGAGCCAAGCTCAGCTTCATGGGTCTCCCCTGCCCCAACCTGGGCACCGGCGGCTACGGCTATCACGGTCCCTTCGAACACGTTACCGTCGAAGGCATGGAAGCTGTTGTGAAAATTATCAAGAAGATTTCGTTGAGTTAATCGCCAACGAATTTTCGTGTTTGGGTTCCGATATATTTTCAAGTTTTGACATTCTATGAAGATTCTTCAAATTAACAAGCTCTTCAACAAGTTGGGAAATTTCCAGACGAATCATCGCACTGGAATTCTTATCGCGGTCATCCTCTTTACGCTTCTCGCAGGTGCGGGAATTTTACGCTTCGAGTTTTCCTTTACCAATGACGGCTGGTTCCTTGAGGGGGACGCCGCAAAGGTCAACGCAGAAAAGTTCCGTAAGCACTTCGGGAATGACGCCAGCGTCGTCATGCTGGTAACCGCCAAGAGTGCCCAAGAGGCTGGCAGTGCCGAAGTAACCGCACCAAGTGTCCGCGACTCCGCCATCATGGAAATGCGGGATACCCTTTCCCGCTACATGCTCTCAAACATCCCGCTAGCAAAAGAAATCCACACCATCGAAAATTCCAAAGGTACCGAAGCCCTCCTCCACCTGAGTCTGGAACGTTACAGCGACCCTGCGAATGATGCTGCAAAAATCGGCCGCGCCGTAGCCGACCTTTTGGAACGTCCCGAATTTCAATCTGATCGCTGGGACCTAAACGCCGGCGGCGAGCCTTATCTTGAGGTTTCGAAAAACGATTCCTCCATGCCCCAGGCCGCACGCTCCGTTGTCATCGGCGTGTTCATCATGATTTTCTGCCTGGCGTTCTTTACCCGTAACAAGTACGGCGTCATGATTCCCTTTATGGCAACCGCCTTCGCCATGGCATCCGTTTTCGGCATTTGCGGTTGGCTGGGCGTCAAGCCCGACTTTACTTTGTTCACATTGCCCATGATGCTTGGCATGGCTTTAAGCGTTGGCTACTCCATCCATTACATCAACAGTTTCAAGCAGGCCTACCAACGACTGAACGATCGCAAGCCCGCTCTCGTCGAAGCTGTCACGGAAACGGGCTGGCCCATTTTCTTTACAGTGATGACTACCGTTGCCTCCATGCTTTCCTTCCTGTTCGTGGATATGCCAGTGCTGAAAATCGTAGGCTCCATTTGCGCCGCCATGGTTTTCGCCGTTTACCTGTACGTGATTATTCTGGTGCCGATCCTTTATAGCTACGGCCCCCAAAGTCGCAAGACGCCGAAGCCCCGCGACGAACACCTTGAAAACTTCCTGGAAAAACTCGGTGCCAAGGCCCTGAATTTCAAGCTCCCCATCGTCCTCGTTTCCATAGCCGTTGTGGTGGTAAGCGCCATCGGTTGCAGGGACCTTAAAGTGAACATGGATTATGTGGAAATGTTCGGCACCAAGTTGCCCTTCGTGGAACGCCTCGTGGAGCTTATGAATTCCGAACTGGCCAACGTCTATTCCTACAACATCATGGTGGACACCGGCGAGCCCGACGCCTTCAAGAATCCAGAAAACATGCTGGCCATGGATAGCGCTTCCGCAGACCTTTCCAGCCTTCCGCTGACAAAGATTTCCGAAGGCAAGGCCCGCGTCATGATTGGCGGCGTCACCGATGATTTCAGCATGGCCTACATTCACGTGGAACTGAAGGAATGGAATTCCAAGCAGGTGGACATCGACATCGATAGCGCACAAACTCTGGTCCGCAAGTATTTCCCCAAGGCAGATGTTGGCGTAGAAGGTTACGCCGTGGAACAGTCCTCCATGAACAACAAACTGGTGGAAGGCGAAATCAAGTCCGTGTGCATTTCCTTCGTGGTGATTGCGCTGCTTTTGATCGCTTCCTTCATGAGCGTAAAAACTGGCCTCATCGGCATGATCCCCAACGTGGCTCCCATCCTTGTGATTGGCGGCGTCATGGGTGCATGCGCCTTCAGCATGGACATGATGACTATGATGGTCATCCCCATGGCTATAGGCATTGCGGTGGACGACACCATCCATTTTGTGAACCATTCCAAACTCTGCTTTGAACGATGCGGCAGCTACCGCGAATCCGTTCTCGCCACCTTCCGAGACGTGGGCAAGAGCATGGTCAGCACCACCATCATTCTCTGCATGATGTTCCTCGCCTACATGGTCAGCCCCGTCACCATCTTCTTCAGAGTGGGCCTCATGGCAACCATCGGCCTCGTCACCGCATTGGTGGCCGACTTCACCATCACCCCGGTGCTGATTATGCTGACGAAACCGTTTGGGAAGGAAATCACAAAATGAAAACCCTCGTAATCTACATTCATGGAAAAGGCGGCAACGCTGCAGAAGCTGAACATTACAAGCCTCTGTTTCCTGATTGTAAAGTCATGGGTTTTGATTACAAGGCAGAAACTCCTTGGGATGCCAAGGACGAATTTATCAAATACTTTGATTCCATCTCCACAGGCTTTGATCAAGTCTATCTTATCGCCAATAGCATCGGCGCTTACTTTTCAATGATGTCTCTTAGCTCGGCCAATATCGCCAAGGCCTATTTCATTTCGCCCATAGTGAATATGGAAAAGCTGATTTGCGATATGATGATGTGGGCGGTCGTTTCTGAAAATGAACTCCGCGAAAAGAAAGCCATCGCAACGAATTTCGGTGAAACTCTTTCCTGGGAATACCTAAGCTACGTTCGTGAAAATCCTATCCAGTGGCATGTCCCCACACAAATTCTTTACGGTTCAAAAGACAACCTCGTTTCTTTAGAAACGATTACTGAATTTGCAGGCAAGATTAACGCACCTCTCACCGTTATGGAAGGTGGAGAACATTGGTTCCACACCGATGAGCAAATGAAATTTTTGGATGAATGGATAAAGCTACCGGGAAATTCTCGGTAGAATCAATTACAGAGGTTAGAATGTTCTCTTATTATCTTCTTGATTTTCATGAGTTGTTCAAGTTAGAAAAAACACTCTTTTATTTAATTCCAATTCTCATTGGTTTTGCATTTGCAATTTTATATTGGCAACCGAAATTCAAAAAAATATTTTTTAGAAAAATCTTTCTCGCTCTGTGGGCGGCCAATCTCGTCTACATCATTTATGAACTGCTCTTGAGACAAACGAGTTTTATATCACCCTCTAGAGTAGATGCCAGACCCACGGACATTGCAATCATCGCCCTTGTTCTAGTTGCGTTTTCTATATCCTGCGTTGTAAGCTACTTCTTTAAGCCTAGAAGAATTTGGTCATGGCTATATGTAGTTCTATTATCCATACTCTCGTACGTCGGATTCTCTTATATTTACTGGATTGATTTTCGTGAACCTGTCGCCCATATTGACGACAAAGTTCTAACAGAAACTAGTAGTTACGATTATGAAATAACTTACGAAGAATTTGGAGGTGAAGTAATTTTTGATTCTGACGATTCAACCCAAGAACACTTCAATAGCCACGGCGACAACGCCTATTTTCCAAGCTACTACGCCAAGGGAGATTCCGTCTATTTTTGTTACCGTTATCGCAAATGCGATGGAATTACCTGGCGCATGGCACTCGGAAATAAACGGGATACGACATTTTCTATTGAAGCTACGAAAATGGAACCTTGCGTACCTAAACTGATTAACAGAGAGGAGACCACAAAAATCCAAAAGCTGAAAAAAGACATTGATCGCTACCAACAGGAATATTCAGCAAATCATTACCTTGATGGTTCTTATCTGTATTTAACTTTAAACGATTATGGGCAGAAAAAAGTTCGAAAATTATTCTTGGGCAACCCTGACGAATCTGTTCCAAAAGCCTTGGAAATATTTCAACTTGTAAACTCCTTAAAACCAGCGGATCGTCCGCAGAAGCGCGATTTTGATGACGAATGTAGAGAACGCTCCAAGGCACTGAATGCGCTGATGGAGGAGTACGGGCAAGCTCATAGTAATCGTGGCAATTACTTAATTTATTAAACGGATAAAAAACCTCCCCGGGAAAACCGAGGAGGCTTTTTTGATACTACCCTAGTTGCCCGGGCAGCACTTTCTTTTCCTTGGGCGGGAACTGCTTATCGAATTCCTCCACGTCGTGGTCGTCAACGAAATAGGGCGCAGGGTCCCGATAGGTTCCGCGGATGCCGTCCAGAAAACCGGGCGTCAATTCCTTGATGAGGAAGTAGGGCGCGTCTCCATCGGGATCGTCTGCGTAGCGGATGCCTTTGGAGGTTGCAGCCACAAAACCGCATTTGCCGTAGAACTGGATGTTACCGCACATGGCGATACATCCCGCACCCATTTGGCGGGCACGTTCCAAGGCATAATCCAGAAGCATCTTGCCGAGGCCCTTGCGCTGCATATCTGGGCGAACGCTGATTGGGCCGAAAGTCATCATGCGCAAATGCTCACCAGTATCCACCAAAATCTCACTCCAGGCAAACATCACATGGGCGAGAATTTCGCGGCACGGTTTTACTCCATCTGCCAACCCGCAATTCGCAGGACCTTCCAAAACCAAGGAGAGCTCCGGAATGAACCCGGGGTTACTCCTGTAGCAGTGCAGCACATAATGCTCAAGGCATCCGGGACGGTAAACGTTCCAGAAGGCTTCGCGGGTTAAATTTTCGACAGTAGAGAAATCGGCAGGCTGTTCCTGTCGGATAGTGTATTCAGAATTATTAGACATTGTTTATTTCCTTTTTTTGCGGCAGCCCCATCACGAAGGCAATGCCGCAGGTTCACGAAAAAGAGCAAGTCACGCCACCCGGCGCAACCCGCGTTAAACAATGTCCCAGTTTTGAGTTCGGCCGAAACCGAAATTATGGATAAAGAACATCCAACTCCGAAATAAAGGTTCGGTTATAATATACTCATTTTTCAAGGGAGTGGTCACATTCCTGCCGTAATTTCTACATTGTCCATAAACACAATCGGCGACTTCCAAGGCGCCACGAGAGGCTTTTATGCAGACTAAGGAATTCAGAACCAGCGGCACCTGCGCCCAGCTCATCACCTTCGACTACGAAGACGGCAAGATGTACAACCTCATGTTCCTGGGCGGCTGCAATGGCAACCTGAAGGCCATCGGCAAGCTCTGCGAAGGCAAGGTCATGAAGGAAATTGCCGACATCCTGGAAGGCAACACCTGCAACGGCAAGTCCACCTCCTGCGCAGACCAGTTGGCAAAGGCTCTTCGCGAAGTCATCTAGTAAAAGTTCGCACTCGTCCAAAGGCTTGAAATGACTATCAGCAAGGATCTCTGGAAATGGACCCGCGAGCCTGCCGAATTTAAAATCGACGACGACAGAGTCGAAATCGTCACGGCACCCCACACGGATCTTTGGCAAAGGACCTACTATCATTTCAGAAATGATAACGCCCCTGTTCTGCAGATAAGCACTACAGACAAGTTCTTCTCCTTTACCGTAAAGACGGAATTCCATAGCAAGCGCCGCTTTGACCAGTGCGGAGTGGTGGTATATCTCGACAGCGAAAACTGGCTCAAGGCATCCATCGAGTACGAGAACGAAAGTTTTCAGCATTTAGGCAGCGTGGTCACAAACATGGGTTACTCGGACTGGGCCACTACAGAGGTCAGTGCAGATATCAAGTCCATGTGGTACCGCCTTAGCCGCCGCCAAGACGATTTCTGCATCGAGTGTTCCGAAGATGGCATCAAGTTCAAGCAGATGCGCGTCTGCCACATGCACAAGGCCACTGGCGAAATCCAGTTCGGAATCTACGCCTGCAGCCCTGAAGACTCCTCCTTCAAGGCAATCTTTACAAATATGGAAAAAGGTGAATGCAAGTGGCTCGCCCACAACGGACAGCAACCGGATAATCCCTGATTTCTCAAGCCAATCAAATTAAAACATTGTATATTAAAACCGAAATTCATTTTTTGCGTTATCGCAAGGAGACATAAAAATGGCAAACAAGTACGCTGGTACCCAGACCGAAAAGAACCTCGAAGCTGCATTCGCAGGCGAATCCCAGGCCCGTAACAAGTACACCTACTTTGCATCCAAGGCAAAGAAGGACGGTTTTGAACAGATCGCCGCAATGTTCCTGAAGACTGCAGAAAACGAAAAGGAACATGCCAAGATGTGGTTCAAGGAACTGAACGGCATCGGTGACACCGCAGAAAACCTGAAGGCCGCTGCCGACGGTGAAAACTACGAATGGACCGACATGTACGAAGAATTTGCAAAGACCGCCGAAGCCGAAGGTTTCGCAGCTCTCGCAAAGAAGTTTCGTCTGGTTGGCGCTATCGAAAAGCACCACGAAGAACGCTACCGCGCACTCCTCAAGAATGTGGAAACTTCCGCAGTCTTCGAAAAGAGCGAAGTTAAGGTTTGGGAATGCCGCAACTGCGGTCACATCGTCGTTGGCACCAAGGCTCCGGAAGTGTGCCCGACCTGCGCTCATCCGCAGTCCTACTTCGAAGTCAACGCTGAGAATTACTAGGAGGCGAGAGAAGCGGAAATGAACGTGTTCATTTCCATTTCCGAGCCGACAAGTAAGGCACGCGAAGCGTGCCACTATTAGCAAGGCGAACGCCGCGACAATCGCGGTTCCACCAAATTTAAAAGACCTGAGCAGCTTCGCTCAGGCCTTTTTTGTTCGCAACAAGGTTCTTTTTCAAAAAAAATTGTCACTATTTCATAAAAAATTTATATTCGGTGACATAATTTTTACTTTGTACGAAATTTTATTTCCTTTTCATCAAAAAATTTTGTCACCAAATTAAGCAAATCACCTTTTTAGTGGCATAATCATAGGCTTGTTATCAGCAAAGATATATTATATTGACACTTTTTAGTTTAATTTGTATGTAATTTTTGTCACCAAATTGAGAAAAATTCTTCTTTAGTGACACATTTTCGCTAATTTGCCCCAAAAATTTGTCCCAAAACCTTTGCCAACGCCTCGTAAACCTGCACCATGTCATCCTTCTTCGCACAGGACATGTCCTCGCGAGTAAAGCAGGTATTGCACCCGACGCAAGGCGCAATGTTCATGCGGGCCACGTTCAAAATTTCAACTTCATGATGCGCACTAGCAGCCCCCTCGGCAAAGGCGTTCGCCAGGAGTTCAGTATTGCCGCTCTTTCGCGGGCTTCCCACTAAAATCAAAACCTTGCTCATGATGAAATAAAAATACTATTTTCATGGAATACGTAATGGCCAAACTTTCATTTAAAAAATTTCTTATTGGAACTTTGGGAACTGCCGCGATTTCTATTGCTGCGGACTCTGCTGCGATTATTGCTGCAGAATCTTCCGCCATTCCCAAAGACGGCCTTGTCGCCTATTACCCCTTTACCGACGGAAGCCTAGAAAATGCGGCAAGCGTAACCATGCCCGCAACAAGAGATCCCCTAATCGGCACAGCTCCCGATATCGTCAACAAGGGAGCCTCTTTCGGCACAGACCGATTCGGGAACAAAAATTCCGCGGCGGTATTTAGTGGTGACACAAACTGCTACATGGAGATCCCCGATGACGACGCCTTCAGCATCATTACCACAGGCGCCCTCACCATCTCCGTATGGGTCAGTCCAGCAACGCTAAACTTTAAAAACGCAGAAAAAGGCGGATACGTCCACTGGATGGGAAAGGGAATCCCGCAGCAACATGAATGGACCTTCCGCATGTACAACAAGGACCTGACGGAATCACAGGAGAACCGTCCCAACAGAATGTCCGCATACGCCTTCAACTTAAAAGGCGGCCTCGGTTCCGGAAGCTATGTTCAGGAGGAACTTACCGAAAACGAGTGGATCCATTTTGCAGCTCGCTATGACGTGGCTGGAAATACCATCACCCTTTTCAAGAACGGAGTCCAAAAAGACCAGGACCCGCTTTTCGACGAGACCTACGGTGTACAGGTTGAAAATGGAACAGCCCCCGTGCGTCTTGGGACACGCTCCCTCTGGAGTTTTTTCGAGGGGCGCATCGATGACTTGCGTTTCTATAACCGCTCCCTAAGCGACGAGGAAATTTTCGCACTCTACAACGAAGGCAATTCCTTCGCCACCGACACATCGATTACAGAATCAATTCGTCCCGTTTCATTACGGGGCAAAAGAGAAATCCCGAACCACGGATTTGTCGGATTCAACAAGAGGCAGGGTATCCTATTTAGCGACGGCAAAAAGCAAATGCACGATTCCAAGGGTCGAGGGATTAACTAATGGGTACCGGCAAAATAAAATCCCGAAAGCTCGCAAGGAAAAAACCGCTGACCCGCTCCCAGATGATGCAGGCTGTTCACTCCAAGAACACCAAGCCCGAAGTCATCGTGCGCCGCGGGCTTTTCAAGCAGGGCTTCCGTTACCGCTTGCACCGTCGCGACCTCGCTGGCACTCCGGATATTTTCGTCCTTAAGTACGGCGTGGTAGTTTTCATCAACGGTTGCTTCTGGCATCAGCACGGCTGCAAGCTCACCAGCCGCCCCAAAAGCAATTCCGAATTCTGGGATAACAAGTTCACCAACAACGTGGTTCGTGACATCAAGACCAATTGGCAGCTCTCTCTGGAAGGTTACCGCGTGGCCACCATATGGGAATGTTCCCTCCTGAACGAAGAATCTGCAAAACGTACATTGGAGCGCCTCACCGCATTTATCCAGAGCGACGAAGAATCCATCGAGATTTAGAACCGCGCATAATTATTTATATTTGCGATCCTAACGCGAGAGTGGCGGAATTGGCAGACGCGCCAGACTTAGGATCTGGTACCTCGGTGTGTGGGTTCGACTCCCACCCCTCGCATAAAAATCCCGGGGGCATCCTCGGGATTTTTTTACATTGACAACTATGAAGTTTAAATATGTATTAATATCAGCGGCAATCTTTTTTGCCGCCTGTAGCGATGATTCCTCCAGTAACGCCAATGCTCCCGCCACACCAAGTTCATCCAACAGCGAACTGAGTAGCGAGCAGCAAGTTTCCAGCAGTTCCCTGCCTTTAGAGAATGCAACAGCAGACACACTTTGGAATAAGGCCAACCTAACCTGGTACGAATCCTATCCTGCCCCCAACAGCGAAGAATGCATTGAGTACAATGGCTGTACCTGGGCAGGCTGGTTTGCAGGTCTTGAAGATCAACAGACTGAAGAATGGGTCAGCGAAAACAATATCATCTCCATTCATGAAAGAGACTTCGAAAAGTACAAACTCAAGACATTCCGCTTAAAGAAGAATGGTTTTTCTATTGATGCTGTCGTTTACGACATGTGCTCCGATGAGGATTGCGACGGCTGTTGCACGGAGAATGCTGACCAGGGCGGCGTCGGCTTCTTGATTGACATTGAGAAATACACCAAAAGCCGCTTTAACAATTATGGCTCAGGCGTCATCGAATGGACCTGCCTCGATTGCGAATAACGAAAAAACGCCCGCGTTTCCGCGAGCGTCTTTTAATAGTGAACAGCCGAATTTCGATTATCTCTCGTCTTTCGTCTGTAGGACCGAAGGTCCGTTCTTTCGTCTAAACTACATGCAGGTGTAGCCGCCGTCAACCGGAACCATGATGCCGGTAACGTAGCTAGAAGCCTTGGATGCAAGGAAGATAGCAGCGGTGTCGAGTTCGCCTTCGTTTCCATAGCGTTCTGCCGGGATCATAGTCTTAGCATTCTGCTGGAAGAAGTCGGAGTCGAGAGTTTCCTTGGTGAGCGGGGTATAGAAGTAACCCGGGCAAATTGCGTTAACATTGATGCCCTTGCTGGACCATTCAGCGGCGAGAGCGCGGGTCAGGTTAACAACAGCACCCTTTGCTGCGTGATACGGTGCAGAACCGCAGATCTTGTTACCAACAAGGCCGTACATAGAAGCGATGTTGATGATACGACCGTACTTAGCCGGAAGCATAGCCTTCTTGGCAACTGCACGAGCCATCTTGAAGGTACCACCCAGGTCAACGTTCATTTCGTGGTTGAGCTGATCGTCGGTGATGTCTTCTGCCGGAGCAACAGCGCCGGTACCAGCGTTGTTGATGAGAACGTCGATACGACCGAACTTGGCGAGGATTTCGTCAACAGCTGCTTCGACCTTAGCGGTGTCGGTAATGTCGCACTGGACAGCGAGAGTTTCAACACCATAAGTTTCTGCGAGTTCCTTGGCGACAGCGTCGATCATTTCCTTACGACGAGCGATTGCGACAATCTTTGCGCCCTGGTTTGCGAGAGCCTTAGCCATCTGAACACCGAGACCGGTAGAGCAGCCAGTAACAACAGCGACCTGGCCAGAGAGATCGAAATAATTCTTCATTTTTATTCCTTGTGAATGTTAGTGTTTAAATCCGCAAGAAAATATATGTTTTTATGATGGATTAGGACACACTTTATGTGTTTTTTTACCATTTGTCCTAATTTTTCGCTATTTCTTTAAAATACGGCCCAAAGAATTATCAAATGCCAGTTTAAACACCATGGCAATGGGCAAAGTTACCGCCAAAACGGCCAAACCATAACCTAAATAGAAGGCAAAAGAGTCAAAAACAGTCTTGCAGGCGTCCAACTTGAACCAAATATCTGATCTCCACTGGAGAGTTTTCATAATTGCAAGCTGGTGGAACAGATAAACCATGAATGTACTGGAACCCACGAAGTTCACCACCCAGGCAAATTTGCCATCTTTCTTGATCAGGGAACCTACAGCGTAAATCAACAGGAACAGGCCCACCGCAGTCACAAAACAGGGGGAGCACTGAAGCCACCTGAATCGATTATCCACATAATTGAACTGACCGAACATGTACAGCTGCAGGCCGAACTTCACAGCGAAACCCAGCAGGTAGATACCGGCGCCAATCAACGCAAGTTTCAAACGAGGCAGCTTCTGAACCTTTGACAGGAACTTGGGAACAAACAAGGAAAGTTCGTAACCCAGAATCAGGAAGATGGTGCAATAGCCCCAAAGGAACTTGTCCAAGTCAAGCACGGGATGACGAAGGAAATAAAGGACATCACCCACCACGGCATAACCGATGGCAAAGCAAAGCAAGGTGCGTCGCATCTTGTTCTTCTGCGGATCGTTCTGGCAAAGGAATGCAAGCATGGGAAAGAAGAATACGAAAGACATGTAGGTGCAAATGTACCACAGGTGGTCACCAGGAGCGAGCCTGAAGATGAATCGTTCCAGGTAGTTCCAATCCGCATTGGCAAGGGATGTGACGTTCGGATCGATTGAGTACTTGAAGAAGATCGCAATGACGATGTAGATAAGCGTGGGCACGTAAATATTCACGGCAAAGCTTTTGAGCTTGTACTTGAAGGCGGAGAAAATATCCCCATCGGATTTTACGCGACCGAAAAAGAAGAAACCCGTCACCAAAAGAAACAACGGAACATCGTCTGCAATAATGGTAGAAACAGCGAGACGGCCACTCACAATAGAGGAACCGTCTACAATAGGAACCTGGCTGTGAGCCATGATCACTAGCAAACAGGCGATAATTCGGATGAGTTCGATGGCAGGATTTTTGCCAGCCATTTTCAGTCCAAGGACCTTCGGCATTCTACCACCTAATTGAGGCATTAAAGCTTGGACTTGACCAGCTTCCACAAGTCAGCGAAAACTTCTTCCGGAGAACGTTCGCCATTGACTGCCTGAACACAGTCGCTATAGTCGCGGGCGGCTGCAAGGTAACCCTGACGAACCTTCTCAAAGAATTCAGACTTTTCGCTTTCGAGACGGTCGGGAGCGCCCCCGCGCTTGGCGGTGCGTGCACGGCTGCATTCTACGCTGATATCAATAACTACAGTCAGTTCCGGGAAGCAGTCGCCACAGGTAAGCTCCGTAAGGCGCTGCACCTTCTCGGCGCCAAGCCCGCGGGCATAACCCTGGTAGGCAAAAGTGCTCCACGCGAATCGGTCTGCAATCACGATCTTGCCGGCAGCAAGTGCAGGCTTGATGATTTCGGCAATCACCTGGGCGCGGGCTGCATTGTACAAAAGCAGTTCCGTATCGTCGCCCATAATTCCCTTGAAGGCAGGGTCCAGAAGGATTCCGCGAATTTGTTCGGAAATCTTGGCGCCACCCGGTTCACGAAGTTTCACCACTTCGTAGCCGGCGGCCTCCAGCTCCTTGATCAGCATGTCAATCTGCGTTGACTTGCCGGAGCCGTCGATGCCTTCGAGAGAAATAAAGTGCTTTGCCGTCTTCATTGCGAACAACCTAAGTCACGTTACTGCGACTGATTAGTCAGCGATGTCCTTGCCGTGGCACTTCTTGTACTTGAGGCCGGAACCGCACCAGCACAAGTCATTGCGACCCATCTTCGGAGCCTGGGCGGCAGCGCGACGAGCAGCGGCATTTGCGACAGCGCGATGAAGTGCAGCATTCTGGGCACCCGGCAATGCGGAAGAAGAAACCGGCTGAGCCTGATCTTCGGAGATTGCGTTGGTTTCGGATGCGGCAGCTTCGCCAGCGAGGCCAGCAGCCTTTGCGCCTTCAGCGCTCATTTCTTCTGCGGGAGCTTCGGCAGCCGGTGCTTCAGCGGGAGCGGCTTCTGCGGATTCGCCCTGGGCGGCCTGTTCAGCCATAGCCTTTTCTGCAGCGGCGCGTTCTGCATCGATCTGTTCCTGCGGCTTAAGCTGCAACTGGTCCGGAGACACAGTCACGCCATTGGGCAGAGTAATGCGGATGTTCAAGATACGGAGAGCAGTGAGGGTTGCGATCTTTTCCATGCAGCCTTCGAACAGCTTGAAGCCTTCGCTCTTGTAAACCATCAGAGGATCCTTCTGTGCATAACCGTGGAAACGGATTGCATCCTTCAGGCCGTCCATCTGATAGAGATGTTCCTTCCAGACCTGGTCGATGGTCATGAGGAGGAAGCGACGCTGGATCTGACCGAAATCCTGTTCCGGAATGATCTTGCCCAGCTTTTCGTAACGAGCCTTGCACAGTTCAAGCACTTCATCAAGAACAGTTTCCGGAGTCTTGGATGCTGCGTCTTCCATGGACAAGTTGTATTCAATGCCGAGAGAACGCTGCAGGTCCACATGCAGACCTTCCAGGTTCCACTGTTCCTGGTAAGTACCAGCCGGAACGTACTGAGACACCTTGATATCAAGAGCGTCTTCAATGCGGTTCATAATTTCTTCACTGATGTCTTCACCGTTCAGGATACGACGACGGAGGCCGTAGATCACCTTACGCTGTTCGTTCATCACGTTATCGTAGTCCAGCAAGTGCTTACGGATATCGAAGCTCTGGCCTTCCACGCGACGCTGGGCGCCACGGATGGAGCGGGAAACGATGGGGTGAGTAATCACTTCGTCTTCGCCCACGCCGAAACGGCTCATGAGGTTCTTGACGTTGTCACCGCCGAAGATACGCATCAGGTTGTCATCGAGAGACAGGAAGTACTGGCTGGAACCGTTGTCACCCTGACGACCGGAACGACCACGCAGCTGGTTGTCGATACGGCGGGATTCATGACGTTCAGTGCCGAGAACGTGCAAACCACCAAGTTCGGAAACGCCTTCACCCAGAGCAATATCGGTACCACGACCAGCCATGTTGGTAGCAATGGTCACCTTGCCCTTGCAGCCAGCGTACTGAATGATTTCAGCTTCGCGACCGTGGTTCTTTGCGTTAAGCACTTCATGCGGGATACCTTCCTTTTCCAGGAGGCCATGCAGGTGTTCAGACTTTTCAATGGAAGCAGTACCCACGAGGAGCGGCTGGCCCTTGGCATGACGTTCCTTGATTTCTGCAACGATGGCACGCCACTTGGCATCTTCGGACTTATAGACCAGGTCCTGTTCATCCTTACGGACACAGGGCTTGTTAGTCGGGATGACCCAAGTGTTCATGTTATAAATCTTGATAAATTCGGTAGCTTCAGTTTCTGCAGTACCGGTCATACCAGACAACTTCTTGTACATGCGGAAGTAGTTCTGGAAGGTAATGGTAGCGAGGGTCTGGTTTTCACGACGGATCTGCACGTTTTCCTTAGCTTCGATAGCCTGGTGCATACCGTTGCTATAACGACGACCTTCCATCAAGCGGCCAGTGTTTTCGTCCACGATGATGATTTCGCCATCACGTACGATGTAGTCCACATCCTTTTCATAAAGGTGCCATGCACGGAGGGAGTTGTCGATGAAGTGAACCCAGTCAGCGTGTTCGCCATAAAGGTTGGTAATCTGGAGGATGTTTTCAATATGGGCCACACCCTTGGAAGTGAGCTGGATGACCTTGTCCTTTTCATCCACGCTGAAATCCTTGTTCTTGGTCAGCTGCTTAGCAATTTCATTTGCCTTGGCATACTTGCTGGTAGCGTCTTCGGCAGGACCACTGATGATAAGCGGAGTACGGGCTTCGTCGATCAAGATGGAGTCCACTTCGTCAACGATACAGAAGTTCAGTTCGCGCTGCACGAGATGGTTGGGTTCCACAGCCATGTTGTCGCGGAGGTAGTCGAAGCCGAATTCATTGTTGGTACCGTAGGTAACGTCGGAGTTGTAGCTTTCGCGACGTTCTTCAGGACCGAGACCATTCACGATAAGACCGACGGTAAGGCCCAGGAACTTATAGACCATACCCATCTGCTTGGCGTCACGGCCAGCCAGGTAGTCATTCACGGTCACCACGTGTACGCCGTGGCCGCTAAGAGCGTTCAGGTAAACCGGGAGAGCTGCGGCAAGAGTCTTACCTTCACCAGTAGCCATTTCAGCGATGGCACCTTCGTGGAGCACAAGGCCACCGATCATCTGGACATCGAAAGGCATCATGCGGAAGGGCTTCACGGAATCCGGGTAAAGTTCACGGACCTTTGCGTAGACGGAAGCCGGCATGTAGACTTCCCATTCATTCTTACCGGCGGCAAGTTCAGCCTTGGCAGCGTCAGTATACTGCTGAAGGTCACCCAACTTGCTGAAATCGAAGTTGTTTTCCGGCTTGAAGATGTTGAAGATACCGAGACGGCGGTCGCAAGCTTCCTTACAGACAGCGAATGCTTCCACCTTGATATCATCGAGAGTTGCACCGTTATTCAGCTTTTCACGGAATTCTGCGCTCTTTGCTGCAAGGGCGGCGTCATCCAGGGCTTCCAGGGCCTTGCGGGTTTCGTTGATCTTGTTGATGATCGGACGAAGCTGCTTCACCTTACGTTCGTGGGGTGTACCGAAAATCTTGTGCAATACGGTATCTACAATACTCATTTTGATTCCTTTTTACGGCCGAAGGCAACGCCTCCGGACACTGATTAAAATTTTACGGGGATAATGTAGCAAAAGCGCTGAACATAGCACCACGCCAAATACGGAAAAACAGGCTGAATCGCCTGTTTTTATTGCAATGAAACTATTCCTCGCATCTCAGGACTGCCCTGGTGACAGTCCAGCCATTGAGAGATTCCGGATAGCTGCTTACAGCGGAACCCGAGACGAAAGTTATCTCGTAGTTCATTTTTTCATTCCATTCCATCAAATCGCTCCACAGATTAGGGGCCACAGCATTATAGGTGACTTCCAATTCCGCATCGCTGGCAACTTCCGGATCGTAAGGAGCATTGAATGCAATCATATCATGACCCAAAAGTCCTTCAGGCATGATAGTGCCGGTTTCGTCAACGAGTTCACCGCTGAGCTTGTACAATACGCCAGACTCATCCGCAGACGCCATGAAAATATCGTTGACATGATAACCATAAACCTTAAAATCTGTTGTACCAATTTCAGGATCTAAATGACTTCGTACAACTACGATCGGCAAAGAAAAAGGATCATCTGCATAAGCATTAATTATGTTCACAGTTTTTTCAGACAATGGTATAGGCAGTAAAATCTCCAGAGTCTGTTCACCAGTTATTTGATTGAATACAACATCCGCACCCGTAGCCGGCTCGCTTTCGGAAGGCAGAGCCTGCCCGTTACTATCCAATGGAAACGTAGGACAGCGCTGAGGCTTCACGGGGTCATTTGCTGTGTTACAGCCGGTAAAAACAAGACTTGCTAAAACTGCAAGAAAACCAATTTGCTTCATCATAGACTAACCTCCAAAAGTTTAGAATCTCTTGACCACAAGAATCTCGAAACCGGCAATAAGACGCTGTTCCGTATGGTCACTGTAAATCGAGGGAGAATAATTCACCTGCATCACCGCATTCCAGGACCATTGCTGATGCCACTGGCCCAATGCGAGCTTGCCATTGAAATCCGGGAAGAATCCCATGGAACCGTTCCCGAACGCACCCAGGGCGAGGCCACCCATGGCCCATGCGTTTACAAACAAATTATGAGTAAAGACCCAGGTGTAGCTGTAGCCGCCATGAGCCCAGACACTATAGGTGTCTCGAGTCTTGGAATAGTAATCAATGGCATGGGAACGATCCACGGCCGTGATAGACTGGAACTTGGTTCCAAAAACGGGACTGCCGGCAGAAACAACCTGTATACGGTCCAAAAAATAGGGAGCGCGTACAGAGAAATGATCCTTCCCCGCCTTTACCCAAAGTATGGACAAGTACATGTCGCGCTGGCGAAAATCCACATAACTGGGCAACACACCCGTAGAATCGTCGCTATCTATTTCATCAATTTTTTTGTTAGACGAAAGGCCGCTATACCTTCGGTACTTCAGTTGCATCCACAAGTTCCCCGGGAAAAAATCAAGGCCGGTATCAAAACCTGCAGAACGTTTTCTTCCCTTTTCCGTCGTAAAGGGAAGCGAATATTTCATGTCAAAGGTAAAATCGCTAAGACCGAAGCCAATGCCAAAATCAATGGGCCGGTTGGATTTCAATGTACCGCGATTGTATTCGCTGGTATGAAACGCCACGTAGCTATAGTTCGTGAGAATTCGTGCGGAAATAAAATTGTCGAATTTCTTGACCATGGCCCTGTCGGCATAGGTATTCCATTTGCCGTAGATGTTGTTCTCGCCGTATGTACTAATCTCGCCAGTGGCGCTGTTCTTTCCGGTGACGCCCCCAACATCGTAATCGGCAAACGCCTGTACACAGAGGAACAGACAAAGAGCGAAAACAATGCCGATGAATCTTGTCAGAGGGTTGAACATTAAGTACCTATACGTCTGCGGTATAAAATAGAATTATATTTTAGAATGTTAAAAAAGGATTCACCAATGTCCGTTTTTTCTAAAACACAAAAGCGTCTTTTTTCCATCGACAGAATCACCATCGCAGCAGCTGGCGCGTTATTCGCACTTATGGCCGGCAATGCGGCGGCACAGACCACTGACAGCCTGATGCTCGCCCATCCGGAACTCACCGCAAGCGGGTACTTGCCCTATCCGGAACCGGACAAAAACGTAAAGTACACCAAGGCTCCCGCCGGCTACAAGCCTTTCTATATCAGCCATTACGGACGTCACGGAAGCCGCTATCATTACAGCGCCGACGACTACAAGATGATTTACGAGACCTTGGCAAAGGCAGACTCGGCAAAGGCACTTTCTGTTACAGGCAAGTACGTCATGGCTGCCAGCAAGACCCTGCTGGACAAAGCCGGATCAAAGGCGGGCGACCTCACCGAACTTGGCGCCAAGCAGCACGAGGGTATCGCAAGGCGAATGACGAAAAACTTTCCCGAGGTGTTCAACGACCGCGCAACTGTAAACCGCGCAGGCGCCAAGGGCAAAAAAGTTCCCGCCCACGTTGACGCGTACGCAAGCACGTCCGGACGTTGCATCCTCAGCATGAGCGCCTTCCTGGGCGAACTCCGTGCGCAAAAGCCCAAGGTTGAGATCCATCAGGAAACAGGCAAGAGCCTTATGGCTTTCATCAACACCTTCAGCTTCGACATCACCAAAAACTACGCGGAAACCGCCGAGTACAAGGCCGAAAGCGATAAGCTGTGGCAGAACATCTCCACAAGGAATTTTGAACAAACTCTCTTTGCGGACACCGCCTATGTCGCCAAGAATGTCGACATTTCCAGCCTCTACAACAAGATGTTCGAAATCAACGGAAGCATCCTCGGGATGGAAGAGGACAACAGCCTGATCATTTTTGACAGACTCTTCAGCAAGCAGGAGAAACTCAACCGCTGGAAGGCACAAAACGCCTGGTGGTACAGCATTCTCGGCACCTGCCCTCTCACAGGCGACGACGGCATCAATACTGCAAAGCCCGTGCTGAAACACATCATGGACGAAGCCGAAAAGGTGATTAGCTTTGACGAGGATCCCGCAGCGGCAACACTCCGCTTCGGCCACGATACCGCCATCCTTCCGCTGGCAGGCCTCATGCAGCTGAGCATCGCAAACGCCCAAGTCAAGGACCTCTCGAAACTTCATGAACAATGGACCGACTTCAAGATCATCCCCATGGCGGCAAACCTCCAGATGATCTTCTACAGGGGTTCCCGCGGTTCCAAGCCCGGTGCAGTTTCCACCAAGCCCATCCTCGTGAAGTTCCTCTATAACGAACGGGAAGTCACCGCCCCCATTCCTTGCGACCAGGCAAAACTTTCCAAGAATGAAAAATGCCCAACGGCACCTTACTACCGCTGGGACGATGTTCGTGATTTCTACGGCAATCTTCTAAAATAAGCGGAAGTTGCAATATGCGCCGTAATTGAAAATCCTACGGCTCATGGGTTCAAATAAACCGTTGGAATAGGCAGCCATCTTGACATACGTATCAAGGCGGCTTCCGATCTGCAACCAGGAATTCACGGTGTATTCCAGGAACGTATTGTTCAACGCGAGGAAGTCCCATCCGTTGGCACCATAGTGGGGTAGCGAATTAGGAATGGTGCGCATGGCATCAACCACAAGCTTGTTATAGACACGGAACTTCTGCTTATACTGAACTTCCAGCATCAAGCTGTACTTTGCACCAGTATTGTACTGGTAGTTGTTCATATTGTTTTCGTATTCCGGATGTACTTCCTTGATAATGTCATCATAGCCCATGTCGGCAGTGCCAAGGATAATCCAATAGGCCTGATTCATGACACGGAAACGCAGGTTAGGCGTGAGCCACAGCGCAAGATCCAAGGCGCCACCAATAGAAATAGTGCTGACCGTTGCCAAGTCGCCGTAGAAGGATTCATAGTCCAGGTTCACGGAGAAATCGAGCCAGTGGCCATTGCCATGGATACCGTTGTTCCTCAGCTTTCCCATAACATCAAGTTGCAGCACACCGCCTTCAAAACCTATCTCACCCGTAGCATCGAGAGTAAAATAATCGAAGGGCTGCTTCACGATATTGTAGGGCTTGCCGTATTCCAGATGGCCGGCCAGAAAAGCGTAATGGTCGTTCCATTCCTTGTCAAGTTCATCAACCGCCTTTGTACCGAAACGGTAGTCACTGCCAAATCGAGAACCGCCGCCTACAGCAAGCGTAAGCTCGATGGGAACCCAACCGATATAGGAATCCCTGTTGCCGAAGGCCTTGCGTTGCAGGAATCCGGCAGGCTCCAAAACAAATGCCGCCAATTGCCTGTACCAGGGAACATCGGCCTTGTTATAGGCGAGTCGTGAAAGTCTGTACAGGACTTCACCGAACATGGAGCCGCCAATAGTCGTAGTCACAAGATCGTTGGGCGCCGGGTACTCCGTCTCCGCAAACATTTCCCATGTTAGACTGCCAAGTCCCGCCCAAAGCAAGCTGCGGTAGAAACCGTATCCGCCCGAACGCGCCGCGGCATAATACATGGAACCTTGGTAAGGATGCCCGTAGAAATTGATAGCCCAGTGGTTATGGTCCCAGTCCCAGCCTTCCCTCAAGTTTCGTTTCCAGTAGTCGAGATTTGTGTGGGCGTAATCCTTGTCAAGCACATAGTAGTCCCATGCCCAAACAAGGACATTCTGGCCAAGAATTTCTCCCGCAACTATCGGGGCGGAAATACTGTTCCTCGATACGGCGGCCTCAGAAAGCAGAGGGCTCCTTTTCCAGGAATCCTCCGTGCTATCAGCAGATTTCACTGGAGTGATGTTATCAAGATGGCGTAAATAGTCGCGCAGCTCCATAGCCTGCTGCACACTGATGACAGAATCCTTTTCCAGAAGAATTCGAATCGCCTTGATACGGTCTGCACTGTCCAGCTGTAGCTGCGACCAGCATGCAGAAGCAAGGAGCAAGATACTTATGACAAGCAGACGGACCATGGATTTCCTTAATTTATGCCCCATAATAAATAAAAAAGACAAGGAAGGCAATGGGCACAAATGTTTTTCCCGATTAAACACTCAAATCAAGCGATAAAGCCACCATGAAGTTTTTAACATAGGAATTTTCAAAAAAAAGCAGGCCATAAAGCCTGCCACATTCTCTCGCGATTGCGCGATATTAGTTGTTGGTCTTGACACCGACGCTTTCGAATACAGCCTTGTTCTTGGGATCCGGAAGAGCGACGGTAGTGATCCAGTTGTATTCTGCAATACCTGCGAGACCAATACGTGCGCAAAGCTGGTCACGTGCAATGTTGTATGCGTTGAGGATCTGGATCTTTTCAGCTTCACCAGCCCTGTCGATACGGTCAGACCAGCGAAAACCAAGTTCCATGAGGCCTGCGCTTGCCCTTGCGTAGAACTTCGCCTTTTCTGCATTGATTACAGAGGAGGCGGGTGCAGTGAAAGCATCTACCTGCACGATGGGAACAGACTTGGGAGTCTGAACCTGGAGCTGCTCCATCTGGGGCTTGACCTGTTCTTCTTCAGTACAGGCAATAAAAAAAGAGGCGATAATCAAGAACGTGATTGCGAGAATTCGTTTTGACATATCTGCCTCTTTTTAATACTAGCGGCTTGTGGGCTCGAACCACAGACCTGCGGATTATGATTCCGACGCTCTACCAACTGAGCTAAGCCGCCAAAGTTTCACCAAATTTAGATAAAGACTAAAATTATTTCAAGGGGTTAATCGAAATAAACTTTAGAATCTACGAAATTTTTTCCCCAATTGATGACCTGCCAGCCCGGAGCGGAACTTTTCAGGTTGAAATAGGGGGTGTTCGGGTCAATTTGCATCTGGCATGCAGGTGCTACATGAACCGTTTGACGTCCCAGCGACACCTCGAACTCTTGATGGTAGTGTCCTGTGAAAATATGCGTAAGGTTCGGGATTTCAGCCAGCACCTTCTGGACTTCCAGCATGTTCTTCATGTAGAAACGAAGATCCATGAAGCGGTGTCCGCAGTGGCAAGGAGGATGGTGAACGAACAAAAGAATTTCACCCTTGACCTTGGCGGCTTCATCCTTCAACCAATCCAGCTGCTCGCTGGAAACTTCGCCGCAAGCACTATCCAGGAAGAAAATGCTTCTGCCGGCGATATCGTAGCGATAGTAGCACTTACCATTATGGACCTTGCCCTTAAGATCAAGGTGCTGTTCCATAACTTCAATGCGGTCATGATTTCCGGGGATTACACAACAAGGTACATCAAGACCCTTGATGATGTCAGCGATATACTTGTATGCACCAGGTTCTGCGTCTTCATTAGCCAAGTCACCGGAAAGGACCAACAGGTCAATTCCCTTCATAGACTCGGACTTCAAGGCCTTCATAAAATTTGCACGAACGTCGATATCCTGTACCAGGCTTTCGTCGTCACCGATATGCAAATCGGAAATTTGGCCTATTTTTAAAACTTCAGAACCCATATAGTGGTTATAATATAAGTTATTCGTTGTAACAGTTGTGTAAGTTTTTGAAAATTTCTCGCTTTTGTGACTATAATCATGCACAAAGTAAGATTTTCAGCAGAGTTTTCAATACTGTTCTGTGATTTCTCTGTGAACTAATATTGAAAACTAACCTTCAACACTAATCAACGTTGAAAAAAGTGAATAGAATTTGAATTTTCAACATTTCACCACGATTGAGTTAAATCCATAACTGGTTGAAATTCAATGTGATATATTTTCAGGCCGAAAATTCTATCAACTATTCACCCGACCAATAATCAATACTATTTATATAAATAAGTAGAGATTATTAGTAAGTGTGTTGATTAGAGATTTACTTCCTTAGCAGGCTGCTTTTCCTGCTGCTTAGGCTGGGAAGTAGCACCCATCTGGCAGTTACCCTGGAATACGGCACCTTCCTGGATGATGAGCAACTTGGTCTTGATGTTGCCAACAAACTGGGAGTTGCTTTCAAGGATGAGCTTTTCGGAGCAATCAATGTTACCCTTCACGGAACCTGCGACAACTGCGGAGTTGGTCTTGATTTCACCTTCGACATAGCCCTGACGTTCAATGATCAGTTCGCCTTCGATGGCGATGCTGCCATTCACATTGCCTGCGACACGGACATCGCTCTTACCGATGATGTCGCCCTTGATGGTAACGCTATGACCAATCTGTGTGATTTCCTGTTCTTTTGTAGCCATTGTTTTCCTCTTGTTGAAAAAACTTAGTAATTGAAGAAGGATTCAGGATCCAGAGCCTTTCCATCCTTGGTGATGGAATAGTGAAGGTGAGGAGCGCTTGCGTTCCCGGTTTCACCGATGGTACCGATGACTTCACCCTTATTAACAGAGCGACCCTTTTTGGTCCTGACTTCCTTCATGTGTGAATAGGTAGAAACGTAACCGTTCTTGTGGTCGATGACAACGGTGTTACCCAGTTCGCCTTCGGGACCAGCCGAAAGGACGACGCCACTGCCGGAGGCAAAAATCGGGTTGCCGGACTTTGCTGAAAAGTCAGTGCCTAAATGTTCATTACTTTCAGAGAACTTCTTGCTGACGATGCCCACCACCGGAAGAACGTTGGGAATACGTTCCAGACGGATTTTTTCCTCCATGGGAATCCAGCCGTGGATGCCTTCGTAGTCCACTTCGATTTTTTCGGAAGGGGTGTGGGCAAACTTGTTCTGGTCAATAAGGCTGTTGATCTTGTTGGAATCGTTCTCGATGAAAGTTCCGAGGATGTTCTGGATTCTGCTTTCCAAGACCCAGATGGAGTCGAGGCGGGAGAACAGCTCTTCGTAGTTCTTGTTCTGCTTGACAAGCTGGGCATTGGACACGCGCATCTTTTCATAGCGCACGAGAGTCCTGGAAATGCTGCCCATCTTGTAGATGAACACTCCGGTAACAGCTATCAACAAAACCAAGAAAATTTTCAGCGCAAGGAACCACTTTGTGGATATGCGGAATTTCTTGATTCCGTTGGAATCTTCCGGAATAATCTGTATGGTATAATACTTACCCTTCAAGTTCTGCCTCGGGTTAGCGGTTTTCCATCAGTTCCTGGATTCGGGTCAGGTCATCCATGCTGTAGTAGTTGATGACAATTGTACCCTTGGATTCGGAGGATGCGCTGGGATTCAGCTGGACCTTGGTGCCGAAGAAAGTTTCGAGACGGTTCTCGAAATTCTTCAGGTCGGCGCTGAGTTCACGCTTGGGTGCAGGCTGTGCCGGTGTTTCACCGGAACCAGCTTCGTTGCCACTGTGAACTTCCACCGGTTCCTCGGTGGATTCAGCCGGCTGAGCTGCAGGTGCAATTTCTTCACCGCGAATGATGGCTTCGATCTGACGGACGTTCAAACCTTCTTCGATGATGCGCTTTGCCAGTTCTTCTGCGTTTTCAACCTTGTCGGAGCAGAGGGCGCGGGCAGCACCGGAAGCAATCTTGCCTTCCTGGATCCAGTCAAGAACCTGAGTCGGAAGCTTCAGCAAACGAAGTGCATTGGTGATTGCAGAGCGGGACTTACCAACAGTCTTGGCCAAATCATCGTGGGTATAGCCGTGAAGTTCGATCAATTGTTGATAAGACTGTGCAACTTCAACAGGATTCAAGTCCACACGCTGGATGTTTTCGATAAGGGCCCATTCGCCCATGATCTTGTCATCCAGGTTTTCATAGACCTGTGCCTTGATGGTAGAAAGACCAGCAAGCTTGGTAGCGCGGGTACGACGTTCACCGCTGATGATCTGGTAACGGTCGCCCACCTTGCGGACAGCGATGGGCTGGATCAAACCATGCTTTTCGATGGTTTCGGCAAGTTCCAAAAGTTCGTCGTCGTTGAAAGACTTACGAGGCTGGAACGGGTTGGGGTCAACCAGGTTGACATCGATTTCAACAATCTTCTGCTGGTTTTCAGAATTTTTGTCTTCACTGTTGACAGATTCGCTGGAAGAATTCAAGTCAGAAATATTGATGTTGCTCTTCTGGAGCATAGCGCCCAGACTGCTACCGAATGCGAAAGATTTCTTACCCATTATAAAACCTACTTATCCCTGTTCAAAATTTCTTCTGCCAACTTCATGTATGCCTGGGCACCGCTACTCTGTACATCGTACAGGATGGCCGGCTTACCATGAGAGGGAGCTTCACTCAACTTCACGTTACGGGGAATCATTGCCTGGAACACGGTGTCGCTCAAGTTTTCACGAACTTCTTCGGCAACTTGCTTGCAGAGGCTGAGACGAGAATCGTACATGGTGAGGAGAGCACCTTCGATCTTCAGGTTTGCATTCAGGTTCTTCTGAACTTCGCGGATAGTCTTGAAAAGTTCAGTCATACCCTGAAGGGCATAATATTCACACTGCACCGGGATAAGTACGCTGGTTGCAGCCGTGAGAACGTTAAGTGTTAACAAGTTCAAGCTGGGAGGTGCGTCGATGATGATAAAGTCGAAGTTCTGCTTCAGAACATTCATCACGCGTTCGAGACGACGTTCGCGGCTCATGACGTTCACCAGTTCGATTTCCATGATGGCAAGATCCGGACCGGAAGTGATGATCTTCAGGAAATCAAGGCTTGTATCAAGGATTGCTTCCTTGAGATTATCATAAGTGATGTTATCCGGGTTTTCTGCAAGATTCAGAATTTCGTGGACATCCACGTCTTGCATTTCGTTGAAACCCAGACCCTGGGATGCGTTGCCCTGGGGGTCCATGTCGATGAGGAGAGTTCTCTTCTCCAGAGCGGCAAAACTTGCAGCCAGGTTCACAGCGGTGGTAGTCTTACCTACACCACCCTTCTGGTTGCATATAGCGATCACTTTACTCATTCGTTACCTCTTGTAACTAAAGCATATTCCTGTTCTTCCTGGGGCAATGCATATTTATATATGTGTACTGCCGGATCGTTTTCCAGGTGAACGATATTATTGTAACTCTTCAAGGTGGCGAAAATGCCACCCCGGGCAAGACCCGGCTGGGCGCGTTCCCAGTCGTTCTCGAAAGTGGAAAGCGCACGGCAGCTGACGAAGTCCAGGTAGGCAAGACCGGAAGTTTCGAATCGCTTGCCTACGACGGTCATGTTGTCCAGGTGCAATTCATCCTTCACAAAGTTCATGAACTGCACACGCTTGTTGCGGGGTTCCACTGCATAAAACTGAACATCCGGCATGGCGATTGCCAGCGGGAATGACGGGCAGCCTGCACCTGCACCCATGTCTGCCCATTTGATAGGTTCGAGGCTTGAGGCTCGAGGCGCCAGTGATTTGCCTATATATATATAAGGCACTAGGGAGTCGGTAATGTGGCGGGAGAGAATCTTTTCGGAATCCTTCGGCGAAATCAGGTTGCCGAATTCCTTGGTCTCCACCACCAAGTCAGCAAACTTGTACAGCTTGCCCAAGGTATCTGCGGACAGTTCCACACCATTATCGGCAAGGAATTTCAGTAGCAGATTTTTTTGCATTTCGTCCATTGACGGTTTCAATATCGCTTCCTTCTTTTGTGAAACTCAACATCCTATGGGATGTTGGCGCTTGCCTAATTCATAAAAATAAAATCGGGTGCAAGCGCTACATGCTCATGCTCGGTCATAGAAAAAATGCGTACATTTTTTCTGCGACACTCACTATCGCATGTTTCACGTGAAACAAACCATGACATAATTTAGATAAGGAAAAAAATAAAATCAACAAAAGGAAGCCCGGCCAATGAATTTTCTAAAAATATCTGTGGATATTTTTTTAATTGGTGTTGGGTTTTTGTGAATAAAAAATTTTTGGATGGGCTAACTCATTAATTTAAAAAGAATTAGTTTTTTGAAAAAGGCTGTGAACTTTTGTTGAATCAGACAAAAAGAGGAGGTGGAATATGCTGGAAATTGAGGTCATTCAAGGTGATATCACTAAGCTGAAAGTGGATGCCATTGTGAATGCTGCCAACAGATCTTTGCTAGGTGGCGGAGGTGTGGATGGCGCCATTCATCGTGCAGCTGGAAGAGAATTGTTGGAAGCTTGTCGAGTATTCGGTGGTTGCGAAACTGGGGAAGCCCGAATTACCCCAGGGTTCAAGTTGCCGGCAAAGTTCGTTATTCATACCCCTGGCCCCATCTTCCGGGATGGTTTTCATGGAGAGCCTGAACAGCTGAAAAACTGCTATCTGAACTCCATGAAGTTGGCTGAAGAAAATGGTTGTGAGACCGTTGCGTTCTCTGCCATCTCCACCGGGGTCTATGGCTATCCGAAAAAGGAAGCTACCGAAATTGCCATTTGGGCAGTTCGAAACTACCCCGTTCAAAAGGTGAAAAAGGTGATCTTCTGCTGCTTCGGTGAAGATATGTTGAAAATTTACCAAGATGTTTTGAAGATGATGGCACCTTGAACCGCCTGAAAGTAAGAAAAATATTTGAAGAAAATCTGTACCAAACAAGCCTTCCTTTGCTAGATTTTTCTTTGCAACAGGAAGGCATTTATGATTTCTGAAATTGCCCCCATTCTTGAAAAGTTGAAGGGTACTGAAGAATACGACATCCTGGTCGAGATGGACGCTGTTTACTCCCGGATCGAAGAAAAGCAACGGGAATGGTTTGAAAAGTCTAAGTTCACCTGCCCTCAGGGCTGTGGCAAATGCTGTGAACATTTCGAACCCGATTTATTGGAAAGTGAAGCTCTGTACATGGCCGCCTGGCTATTGTGCAATCAATCTGAGGTAGCCCAGAAAATAGCGGAAGAAGATCACTGGTATGACGTTCTCCGTCGCATGTTTCACGTGGAACAATCGCACCAACGTTGTCCATTCTTCCGGGAAGATATTTCGGGGACGAACCTTCCGGGGCATTGCACCATTTATGGTGGCCGGGCATCCATTTGCCGTCTTTTCGGAGCTGCGGGTTTCAGAGATAAGTATGGCAATGAAGTCTGGAAACCCTGCAAGTTTTACCCGGCGGAAGAACTTGCCGCCATCAAGACTCTGTCTGGTGAACCGATTCTTCATCGGCAATATACTGCAGAAGAAGTAAAAAATCTCTTCGGCGCCCTCCCTCCAGTCATGAGCGACATGATGGAACAAGAAGAAACGTTCACCCCAGACGATGACTCTTCAACATTAATCCACGATATCCTGCCTAAATACATCCAACGGTTAATGTGGATTGTGGATTTGAATTCTGGAAAAGATTCCATATAAGAAAAAGCCCAAGGCATTGCCCTGGGCTCTAAATGTTTCACGTGGAACATAGAGGAATTTCTAGGGGTGAAAACCTCGGGGATTTTTATCTGAATGCTAGTATTAGCAGTTTAATTCGCTGACGGAATAGAGGGTAGCTTTTCCTGCCAGGGTCATTCTTTCACCTTCGATTTTGCAGTAAAGAGTGCCTCCCCTTCGGGATGCCTGCCTTGCAATAATCTCTGGCTTATTCATCCTGCCACTCCAATAAGGAGCGATGTGGCAATGTCCAGATCCGCAAACCGGGTCCTCGTTAATGGCAATTCGGGGGCCGAAACTTCTGGAGACACAGTCTTCCTTGGAACCTTTTGCGGTGACATGAACCAGGAGACCTGGCAGTTCCTTCACCTTGTCGAAGTCCGGCTTCATGTTTTCGATGGTACTTTCGGAGTCGAAAACGCAGAGCATGTCGCGACCCATGTAGGCTTCCGAGGGTCTCACGCCTAAGGCAATTTCCATTTCATCTGTAACGGGAATAGGTTTCAGGTCATAAACCGGGAAGTTCATTTCATAAAGATCCCCATTTCTATTCACAATAAGCTGGCCGCTCAGGGTGTCAAAGACAATTTTCTCTGCCTTTTGTTCATAGAAGTTGAAAAGGGTAAAGGCGGTTGCCAAGGTGGCGTGGCCGCAAAGGTCTACTTCATCACTGGGGGTAAACCAGCGAAGGTGGTACCTGGGGGCGGTTTCGTTATCTTCCATCTTCACCACGAAAGCAGTTTCGGAGAAGTTATTCTCGAAAGCGATGCTATGCATCAGGGGAACTTCCGGCCATTTATCCAGGACGCAAATTGCTGCCTGGTTACCGTGGAAGAGGGTGTCTGTAAATGCGTCTACGATGTATTGTTTCACGTGAAACCTGCCAACGTTGAAGGGTGAGTGTTGCGGTCAAACTTGCTTGGGCATGATTGGGTTATCTCTTCTTGTAGATTATGATTTCGGGGGTGGCGCCGTTCTCCCCATATTCGCATACCAGTATGTGGGAGTTGTTGGCGGCGATTCCATAGCATCGGTCGCTATCCTTCTTGGGCAACTGGTTCCCCAGATAGATATCGTTGTCGTTCAGAAGTTTGACTTTCTGTCCATTGGGTAGGCAGTATTCCATGTTGACGAAGGAGCCGTTCAGGGCAAAAAGTTCCTTCACCTTGGGCATGCCGGTCACTTTGAGGCTGTTGATTTCCTTGAGGAGTTCTACCTTCTTGCAGCAGGAACCTTCGGAACTTTGGCACTGTTCACAGCGTTTCATTTTCTTGCCCAGGCAACATTCTGCCAAAACACATTTACCACCGAAGGGCTTTCCCTTGGTCTTGATGCAGCCGTAACAGCTTTCCTTCATGGAGCATTGATCGCAATTTGCACCGCAGATTGATTTTGCCATAAGATACCTTCTATTAAACAGTCAGTTCCAGCAGGTTGCCCTCAGGATCTTGGACCACACTTTCGTAGTATCCGTCTCCAGTGGTGCGAGGCTGTCCAACGACAGTGACTCCTTCAGCTTCCATCTTGGCGGTCAACTTATCCACGTTTTCTTTTGAGCCAAGAGATATTGCAACATGGCACCATCCGAAATGTGGACAGGATATTGAAGATTCAATATCGGTTCGGTGCATCACTTCAATGCGGGCGCCGCCTTCGAAGGTAATGAACCTGCTGGTAAAACCTTTGGTGGGATTATGATATTCCGGCTGGATGATTCCACCTAAATACTTCTGGTAGAAGCCACAGACCTTTTCGATATCCTGAACCCAGATGGCGATATGTTCCACGTGAAACATTTTGGATTTCCCTTAAATAACCTTTCTTTCCAATATAAAGAAATTGCTCCGCAAAGAGCAATTCAAGTTATTAAAAAATCAATTTAAACTCCCCGAGCGTTCGGGTCCCAAATGATCTTGTGGAGCTGCACCTGGAAACGGACATTGTTCCGTCGTATCACCTCATTCCCAAGAATCCAGTTGACCATGTCCTCATATTTCATTGTCCCGAAGATGGGAGAAACATAGAAGGTGGGGAGCTTCAAACCGTCTCTGGCGTATTCCGCTTCCATGGCCCCGATGACCCGGGCGGCATCCTGAAGATCCTCGTCGGAACCTACCACGAACTTCAGAACATCCTTCCCCCTGAGGGTCATCATGTTCGTGAGTTTCATCTTGGGCTGCATTTCGCTGGAGATACTCTTCCAGTCCATGGTGCAGAAAATGTTCCTGAATCCGAATGGCTTTGGCTGGGTTCCGTTGGTCTCGATGTTCACTTCAAGGCCATAATCGTCCAACATTTTCAATAGAACTTCTACATCCTTGTGGATAAGTGGCTCCCCTCCGGTCAACGTGACGTACTGGGTGTTGAAAGATTTCACCTTCTGAAAGACTTCCTCAGGAGACATCTCCTGGAAATCGCTACCCTCCACGGCGTACATGGAGTCACAATAGGCACAGCGGAGATTGCATCCGAACAGTCGGATGAATACGGCAGGGGCGCCTGTGCGAATCCCCTCGCCTTCGATACTCAAAAATATTTCAGAGATTTTCATGGGTCGACCTCAGTCAACTTCGTATTCGGCGATGTTGTTTTCGCTTTCCTGGACGGTCACCTTGTAGCAGTTGGGAATCTGGTCGCAGATCCACTTGGCCAAGTTTTCGGCGGTGGGATTGAAGTCCACCACGTCATTGATGTACTTGTGGTCCAGCTGCTGGGAGATGATTTCCTTGGAGGCCTTGAAGTCAATGACCATGCCGTTGGCATCCAAGGTCTTGGACTGGCAATAGACGGTAATGATCCAGTTATGTCCGTGAAGATTCTGGCACTTGCTTTCGTAGTTCAGTGCCAGCTTGTGTGCGCCCGAGATTTCGAAGCGCTTCATGATTCTGTACATGAGATACCTAGTTTTGTTTATAGACAGGATGGTTTTTCGAACTGTCCCGCGACTAAATTATGAGCCGCAGTGAATTGATGTTGAAAATATAGTAAATGTTTGCGTGTTGGCATGCTTCGCATGCTACACCCTGCGGTTTGGCTATAAAAACAAGCAAGCTTGTTTTTGCATCCAAACCTTGTGCGTGTTTCACGTGAAACGTTTGCAAACCTAGGATGCGGCAGAGAATTTATTCTCTGACATATCCTAGGTGCAGCAAGTTGGCTCCGAAGGAGCAAACACAGCAAGGCGAAGCCCGCCAACAAAGAATACTACATTCCCCAAAAATTGAAGTGGATGTCGTAGTGTTTGGACAATGTCAAAGGAATGGTTTCGCCTTTCCATTGGATAGTTGCGGGTATTTCCCCATCTACGACATTGCCTTCTTCAGAAAGAAAATAGGCACATGAGTGGTCATATTTCCAATATGAACCCTTGTATTTTCCAAGAGAAGTAGTCAATACAGGACATTCATTGTCCTCTGTATCAGGTACTTTTATTTCAAGTGTAAATCCAGAGTTATGGAACCACGTCGGAATTATTGGTATGATAATGCCAGCTAGACCAATTCCCGAGTTGTATCTTTTTTCGTCAACATTCAGGTTTTCGGTGATTGTCCCATTTTCAGGTTTCCAGGATGTAGAGACATAAAGATGCGCACAAGAACAGAACTCAAAGCAAAATGCAATAATCAATAGTCGTAAAATAGTCTTCATATACATTCCTACTCATTATTTGCATTAGGCATCCGGATACCAAAATGGACGATAACCCCACCACTGTCTCTTTACAAAGAGGTATCGTTTTTCTTCCCCTTTGTATTTTATAGTATATACTTGCTGCTTATCGATGGGTAACTTTCCATAATGACATAGGTCGTAGTGATTATTAATCCCGGTAATATCTTCCGGCTCGTTTTCCAAAATCTTTCCATAAAAAAGATCGTCGTTGGCGTATACCACAGGACATTCCTCACCTTTTTTAGCCCATATTACAAAGTCCCCTGTGTGGCGATCAGGATGTGGACCCTGATAATTTTCTCCCAAGGGAATAAATGGGATAAAAAAAATGAGCCATGAGTTAGCAGTAGTTTTGGTGTAGTAATCCCAGATTTCGTAGTCGGTATTTAGTGATTCTGGATTACCTTCAAATGTACTTTCAGGTGGAATCACCTTACCATTATCATCCAATAAGTTGGGTTCGTACCAGATGAAGTTATGGTAAAGGGAGCAACCTTCCTGGCAAAACATACCTAGAAGCAAAATGAGAATGGTGAAAAATGAAGAGAAGGAAAATGCAGTGCGTTGCATAAAGTGGTCCCCCGATAACCACTAGTAATATATAAAAATCCCAGGAGGCTGATTCGTTCCTGGGACTTTTTAATCTCCTGAGGCCTGTGATGATTATATACTCGAGCCTTGAACCTCTATAGTTCCTGGAAGAAGATCACCGCATCTACGAAACCCAGCTTCTTGTGGTTGAATGCGCCGGGCAGTCGGCACAGCTCCTTGTAGCCCAGACTTTTCCACAATTTCATGGCGGGCTCGTTGGTGCTGATGACGAAGTTGAACTGGATTGCCTTGAATCCCATTTCGCGGGCGACCTTCAAACAGTCCTCGCCCATCATTCGCCCGATGCCTTTGCCACGGACTTTGCTGCTGACCATGAAGGAGGCGTTGGCCACATGGCTACCTCGGCCACGGTGATTCTGGATGATTTTGTAGAATCCCGCGACCTTATCAACAGCGCCTGCTTCGGTTTCGCACTTATCAACAGCCACAAAGCTGCTTACGCCCTTGCCGAACCAGTAGTCAAATGCGTCCTGGTCGCTGGCGGTTTCCTCGAAATCGTAGGTGTCGCCACCTTCGATGACTTCGCGGAAAATAGGTAACATCTGGGGAAAATCTTCAGGAACAGCTCTACGGAGTTTCATATGTAACCTTCAGGCGGATTCGCAAAAAAATCTAACTATATATAATATAGTAAGTGTCGCAATAATATATATATTAGTGTGGTCAAAATTCATTATAACCTCGAGCCTCGTTGCTCGAACCTGGAGCCTTATATGGAAGAAATCAAGGAATTCATCAAGAACTGTGGCGCCTATTTTCTGGCAACTGTAGATGGTGACCAGCCCAAGGTCCGCCCCTTCGGTACCATCGAAATCTTCGAAGGCAAGCTTTACATTCAGACTGGCAAGTCCAAGGATGTGTCCAAGCAGATCCAAGCCAACGGCAAGGTGGAAATCTGCGCCATGGACAAGTCCGGCGCAAGCTGGGTCCGTCTCTCCGGCAAGTTGGTCCGCGATGATCGCCGTGAACCCAAGGTCCACATGCTTGAAAACTACCCCAGCCTCAAGGCCATGTACTCCCCTGACGACGAAAATACCGAAGTTCTCTATTTCGAAAACGGCGAAGCCACCTTCTATAGTTTCGGCGGCGCTCCCAGAACAGTGAAATTCTAGTCCTCGTCTCCAAACGGACAGGTCTCGTTGTTTCATAGAAAAAACGCCTCTGTTTCATACAGAAAATTTTTTTTGCTCGTAGCGGTTCTGCTGCGGGCTTTTTTTGTTTCACGGAAACATCAAAAACAAAAATGAATGTTGATAGATTGTAAACTTTTAATCAACAAAAATAGCGTCAATTGAATAAATATTATGACAATGTTGATAATATTGTCAACAAAATCAGTAGTAACTAACTATCAACAGTTATAGGTTTGTGATTGCTTGATTGTTGATTTTTTTGTGGGTAAAATAGTCAAATCGACGTAAACTTTGGTAAAACTTATTGAAAATCAAAAACTTAGTGGAATGTTTCACGTGGAACATTCTCTCAGGATTGTTGTTGATTTGTTGAAAAAATAATTTATCCACCTGAAATCACAAAATTGTCGTATGTTGATATTTTGTTTATTTATTAGCGAGCTTATGTGAATGAATTTAACTTTTAACACAGCTTATCAACATAAGAAAATTCAAGTACGTTTTTTTGAAAATTTTGAGACGTTGCGCCAAGGATGACTTGAAGGGGTAAAAAAGTTATTTTTGTAGTAGAATTTAGGAGGGAACTTATGAAACAAACATTAATTCTTTTGCTCGCGCTGGTGAGCTTTTCCATGGCGGAACAATTTCCATGGAAAACTTTTGACGTCAAGGTTGGCGCCTATTTTGGAGAACGCGACTACTATGGAGGCATGGTCGCCGGTGCCAATCTCGAAATTGTGAAGCCTTTCAACTCCTATGTGGGCGCCGGTTTTATTTTCGACGTAGGCAGCTCTTTGGGCAGAGATTATTATTTGTATGATAACTATGATGAGCGAGATGACTACCTGGAATTTTCCGATGGCTTGATTCTTAACTTCAACGCACCTATTTTCCAGTACTTCTCGCTGACTGGCAATTTCATGGCTCTTATCTCGTTTAAGAAAATTACGTCTTATCATGGAAATCAGGATGACAGGGTCTGGGGACATGACCCGGAAGGTAATTACACTTATGTGGTGGTCGATAGGTATAAATACCCGGAAGTGGAAAATTATGATAGTGAATCGTTTGCCTTCAAGTCGAATTTCGGTGTCAAATTCCATGGCAAAAATCACCGGTTCGGTGTGGAAATCTATCCTGTGGAGTACCAGATTGAAAGATTTGATTTGCGGTATTCTGTATCAATCAATGCGGTGATGCGTTTGTTCTAGTCTAGTGAACTCAATCTATCTATATTATAGGTTGAGTTTTTTATTGGAACGAAAAATGGAAAAAATACTGGATAATACCTTCCGCGGAAAGCGCACCCTCCTTTGCCTGAAAATTTTTCTGATCTTGATGGTTGTGATGATGCTTCTGGGTTACAGCGTATGGAATATGGCCAACGGCCAGATGGTCCAGAATCCGGATGCACCCATGGCCATGAGTATGTTGCTCTTGATTTTGGGAATAGCCTTTGTGGGTTTCGCCCTTAGCATTACCATTATTGTTATGGCGGTTCATTGGATTTGCTGGCTTTTCCGTTCCACTCAGAATATGAAAAAGTTGCAACCGGATGCAATGTCACCCTGGGCTGCTACGATTTTGTGTCTCATTCCGTTCGTGGGACAGATTGTCCATTATTTCGTTTTCAAGGGCTTGATCAAGAGGACTCAGGCTGAACTGGACTCCCTGAATGGGGTTTGTGCGGCTGTGCCCATGAATTTCCTGAATATCTATTTCGGCCTGACCATCGTGTCGACGATCATGGGTTCTATCGAGGAAATGAAAATTGTCGTAGGGACTGGCGCAGTGTTGGGAGTGGCCGCCTTGGTCCTCTATATAAAAGTCTTCACGGCTTACATCGCCCAGGAAGAATGCCTGTTCAAGTTGCACGAGGAACAGGTTCTCCGCCAGAAGGTAGATCAGGTCCTTCGCGAACGTGAAATTGAGAAGGCTGCCAGCCAGGTTCAGGCTGCGACCTATGAGTCTGAGAAACCGCCGGCAGAAAAGTCCGAAGGTTCGACTTCTTATGCGGATGATGCTCCGCCTCCCCCTCCGGAAAAATAAATGGATTAGTACGAGCTGTGTCCGACTTGTAGGAACAGTTTGTACTTTGCGTCCTTCACGAAGTTCTTTTCGAAACGGCACCCCGCATCGATGAAAAATTTTCGATAGCGGTCGTTGTCGTGGTCTTTGGATTCACCTTTCCAACCGCGGTCGATATAGAAACGAAATCCCAGATCGTCCTGGAATGTGAAACTTTTCAGGTGCCAGCCTTTGGAGATAATCTGGGTTATAAAACGGTGCTTATTGATAATTCCAAACCAACCGTCTGGAGTGACTGGGAAAAAGAGAGTGCCACGCCAAAGGTATGCCATGGCGAACATCCCTATTTCACCGACATAACGGAATTCATTTGGAGCTCCTAAAAGTGCTGCCCCGAATGATGCCGCAAAAGGAGCGATGGTAATGAGACTCCACAATGATTCATCGGAAACCTTCTGGAAGTTTTCGGTCATGGCAATCTGGAAATGGAGAAAGTCAAAACCGATTTCCATGTTGTAGCCCTTGAAGGGGAAAACAGATGTTCCGAAATCGATGTCCAGACTGGTGCTGCCGAAAGTCGGTGTCTGGGAATATCCTGCAAAGAGGTAACGGTTGCCGTCGAATGTCCGGTCAAATTCTTCACGGGGCCAGCACATGGCACTGGTTGCCAACATAAGAACTAAGACAAGAATCCGTTTCATACTAGGAAATGTAGAAAAAACGGACGGCAAATTTTATCGGCGTTTGTCTGCCGAAGTCAGTGGTAAATTTCAGGATTGGTGCTGCGGAAACGTCGATGTGTCCAGCCATACCACAGGGCTGGATTTTCTTTTATGCGGGATTCGAGCCATTCGCTGTACGGACCATCAACTATAGTAGTCATTCTGGAGTGAGTTTCGCGGCTGATAGAATCGGTGTTTTGAATGTTCGTCGCAACCTCTTCGGCATGCAAAATTTTGCGTCCGGGAAGTTCCTCGATCCAGCAGAAAAATACGGGCGTGTTCGGGCGATGTTTCAGCAAGAAATCTGGAACAGGATTGTGGTGAACTTCGCGTCCAAGGAATGTTCCGTCAAGTGCGCTTCTGATGCGGCTGTCCTGATCGGCCAGCAAGCAGAACAGTTCTCCGCTTTCAAGGATGCGCAAAAAATCTCTAGGTGTTTGTGCGTCAACAGAATAAGGTCTCCCGCGGACGCTACGGATTTTTTCGTACACCAGCTTGTTGAGCCACGCGGGCTTCAGCGGAATAAAACTTGCTTTCAGCGGAACGCCGAGTGCGCAGAGCCAAGCGCCACTAGCTTCATAGTTTCCGTAGTGCGCCGTGAGAAAAATTCCGCCCCCGCGCATTTTTTCTACAACCGCCGCGGCACCTTCCGCCAACTCAAAATTCACGCCGCCGACTTTGCAGGGGTAGGCTGCGCCTGGAGAATTTTTCGCGCACGCCTCTGGCAAATTCTTGTAGGTGTCAAAGCAGAAAAGTAACTCCCCCACATGTCGGGTCAAGTTCTTCAGCATTTTCAAGTAGAGGTCGCGCGGTTCCAATTCTGCGAAACTCGGTTCCAATTCTGCGCCTTCCCTGCCCTGCGTTCCTTGTGAAACGTGTTCGTAGTTTTCCAAGACTGTCTTCTTTTTCCAGCCTGTTAGACGAAGCATCGCGTAAGCGACACTTGCGAAAATACGAGCTGAAATTTTTTGAAGCATAGTCATTTAAATAGTCAACAAATTCTAGAGTGGTTTACGTGCAGATTAGAAATTCAACTTTTTAAAACTTTCGTAGTGGTCTGCTGTATAATATACAATGCAACCGCTCCGGTAAATTAATCTCTTTGTTCCTCGGCTTGTTTGGCTGCCGTAATCTACGTCTGCTTCGTGGTAGGATCCGGAGGGCAGCTGACCTTCTCTATTCTCGAATGTGTCGCCGCCGATCATAACGCCCAGCGTTTTCCAAGGATTAAAATTCCACTTGCTGAATGTGTTCCCCGTTTTTTCCTCGTACAGAGCCTGGCCCTTACTTTTGTTTATATAGTTGCTAGGCAGCTTGTCAAACTTACAGATGTAGGCAGACACTGAATCCTTGCTGGTGTATTTTCCTGATTCTTTAACTGCATCATAAACGCTTGTATTTTTTTCATCATCATTTGGCGCGCTGATCGTAGGAGAACTGCAACCAAAAAATCCTGCAAGGTACAGACAGAAAAATGGTAAATACAAACGAATTTTTCTCATGTAGAAGAATATAGGATTTTTCTTGGTCTTGCGTTATGCGCAAACTGATTCTATATTTTTTATCAAGGAGATCATTATGGCTAAAAGAGAAAAGCTGGTCATTGCCGGCAACGCCAAGGCCTCCGCGGAAACCGCGGCAAAGTCTGCAAAAGAATCCGCGGCAATGCGCGCCCTAAGAATCGATGGCTCCGCAAATGGTGCAACGCTTCGCACCCGGGTCATCAGGAATAAAAAACTCTACAACCGAAACTTTAAGCACAAGAAGTCCTTCGCCGATGCGGGGGACTTCCCTTTTTTTATGGAAATTTCCGCGGAAGTCATCGTGGTAGCTTGGTCATGAAAATTTTTTGAAAATAGGTCTTGTCGTTATACTTTTAAATTTGGATATTAGGGAGATGGGGCAAGGAAAATCTTTTGCACGGTTACAGACCCTCAGAGAAGAAATCATAGATATTGGAATTTATCTGGAAACTGGAGGGAAGAAACCTAGGCTTGACAGCAATAGGCGTTTCCTTGATTTTCTGTGGAACACCAAGAACAATGCGTACAACGGAGCGTATCTGCAGAAGAAGGAAAACCAGGGCCTTGTTCGTTATCTTCAGCAAATTTGCAACGAGGCGATTCACCTTCGCAATTCTCTCTCGCAGCAGTACATCTACGTGGTCTATCGACTGGTTCGTCGCTATGGGCATAAGAACCAGGAATATCTTGATCTTGTCCAAGAAGCATTCACAGGATTACTTCGTGCAGTGGACACTTTTGATGTAACCTTCGGTGTTCCCTTTGAAGCGTACGCTACGACATGGATCCGAAAATACTTGAGCCGGCTAGTGGTGTACAACAGTGAAGTTGTCCGTATTCCTGAAAGTCAGGGAAAAAATTCTCGCATGCAAAAAGTTGTTCCAGTGACGAATGTTGTTGAACTGTCTGATGGAATGGATGACGTAACCGACGAATCGGAAAATTACGAACAACATTTTATTAAAACGAATACGGAAGATTACTTGAATGAATGTGTAGATTCGTTGGATTATAAACAACGTAGCGTAATACGTACAAGGTATTTCACGGACGTTAGGAAAAATCAGTCGCTGGAGAAAGTGGGAAATAGTTGTGGCTTGTCCAGGGAACGTGCCCGCCAATTGGAGAGGGGAGCCCTGCAGACACTGGAAAAGAAAATGGAAAATCCTATACGCAATTAGTGTAAATTCTTTCGATTATCTTGTGTGGAAAGGACCGTTCTTTATTATAAAAGGGACGTATTTCGTAAAAAATGTTGCTCGTGATGCAATTTTCGTAAAATGGACGGACGTTTTGCTCTAGAAATGAATGATTTTTCGTTCAATTAGGAAAAATTCTGAAAGATTTGGCTGAAAAAATGGCAGGGAACCGTTTGGGGCAAAAACTTTTCTGTGAATAAAATGTTGATAAATTGGCGGGAATGTGGAATAAATCCCGTTATTTGCGAAAAAAGT
>JAKSIB010000012.1 GCA_024399065.1 Fibrobacter sp.
GAACCTTTGACGAGTCCCGTTTACAAAATTTTCGTGTTGAGTGTATCCTCGGCGAGTCCCGTTCGAGAAAAGTTCATCTTGAGTGAACCATTGACGAGTCCCGTTTACAAAATTTTCGTGTTGAGTGTATCCTCGGCGAATCCCGTTCGAGAAAAGTTCATCTTGAGTGAACCTTTGACGAGTCCCGTTTACAAAATTTTCGTGTTGAGTGTATCCTCGGCGAGTCCCGTTCGAGAAAAGTTCATCTTGAGTGAACCATTGACGAGTCCCGTTTACAAAATTTTCGTGTTGAGTGTATCCTCGGCGAGTCCCGTTCGTGAAAAGGTCACTCGCCCCCTGCACCCTAGAAACTTACAAGGTAAGTTTCAGGCTGGGGGTTCCAGGGGGGAGATTCCCCCTTGCATCATTATTTCTCAGTTGCGGTGAACACGCCGTCCCACTCTTCGCCGTCGGCAACAGGCGGATGCAGCTTGTAAGCTTCGCAGCGCTTGATGTAGACGTGGCTAGGTGTAGTCTTGCTGCCCGGATCACGGTCGGGATGGTGAGGTTCCAAGTCGAGACATTGAGTGAACAAGTCGATTGCGTTGTCCCAATCCATAGCCAAGTAGCACAGACGAGCCTTTTCCCAAATTTCAACAAGCTTGCGGAGCTGTTCTGCGTTATCGCACTTGCTCTTTTCCAAAAGTTCAAAGGTCTTGACCGGCTGGCTCTTACCCACCACGCGGACGGTGTCCAGGGAGCGGTAAATGAATCGTCCTTCTTCAAGATTCTTCTGGGTGTCTTCGCTAATTTGGATGTAGGCACCGTACTGCTTGGCTGCACTTTCCAATCGTGCGGCCAAGTTCACGGCGTCACCCATCATGGTGTAGTTCTTACGCATGGTAGAACCCATGTTTCCCGTCACGATGTCACCGGAGTTGATTCCGATTCTCATATGCATGTCGTGAACAACCTTAGGCCACTTGTTACCTTCGCTAGCCCACTTTCTACGGAGTTCCATAAGCTTGCGTTGCATGCCAACGGCGGAGTAGCAAGCACTTTGGGCGTGGTTTTCTAGGGGCATGGGCGCGCCGAAGAACGCGATGATTGCGTCGCCTTCGTATTTGTCCAACGTACCCTTGTTTGTTAGCAAGGTGTCGGTCATGGCGGTAAGGTATTCGTTCAAAAGTTCAACCAGTTTACTCGGGTCGCCAATCTTTTCGGAGAAGGTGGAGAAGCTTGCAATGTCGGTGAAGTATGCGGTAATGTTGGACTTTTCTCCGCCCAACGTCGGCATAATTTCATTGTTCACCATGGCGTCGATCAGTTCAGGAGAAATGTACTGTTTGAACGCATTGTTGATGAAGCTTTTTTCCTTATTTTCGAAATAGAACTGGACCACAAGGGCTGTGATGTTCGTTAGCAAGATGGCGAGAACTTGCTTGGATACGCCGATATAGATGCCTGCTTCGAAGTAGCGGAAGGCAATGAAAGTGTAGACCGCCATTAACACGATGGAAATAGAAATAGAGAAGTAGCTCTTTAGGAACAAGCCAAGGATAACGCAAAGGAGAGCCAACAAAATAACAATCAGCTGCTGGTAACGTTCTCCCAAGGTGACGATGTATTCGTCTTCAAGAATGTTCTTGATGATGGTTGCGTGAATCAAGACCGCCGGGTAGTTTTCTTCGTGAGGACCCGGCACAAAGTCGAATAGGGCCGCTGCTGCAGAACCCAAGATGAAAATTTTTCCTTGATAGAAAATGGGATCCACACGGTGCTTGTAAACGTCGTAATAGGAAAGATGCTGGAAGGTTCGCAAAGCTTCTGCGGTATTGTAGCGGCCTTTATAACGAACCTGGTAACGTCCGTAGCGGTCAATAGGAATGTGTTTTTCCGGACCGAAACGCAATTCTTCGCCGGGGGCGAGGTTTTGAATTGCCAAATCGTCTGTTGCTTCGATATCGCGGATAACTGCGTCGGAGAGGATGACCTGGGTGGCGTGCCATTTCTTTGTGGGCTTGTCATAACGTACGTCGAGATCCAAGGACAGAAGCGCAGGCTTTCCTACAGGAATATTCTTGAGGGAATCTTCGAAGAAATGAACTGCCTTGACCACGTAAGTGGTGATGGTTGCTTCCTCTTCGTCTTCTTCGTCTTCAATAACAAAGCGGTCGCCGGTGAATTCTTCTTCATCGAACTTGATAGAGATTCCGTCACCCAAGTCCAGGCTAGAGCCCTTTTCCACCTTGTCCAGAACGGCGGGATCCATTTTGCGGATGGCATCGGAAAGTCTTGGAGTAAGGAGTTGTCCTTCGAAGATTTCAAAGGTAATGGAACTGTCCTTGCCCTTTGTGGCGATAATCTTGGAAGAAATGTCGATAAAGTCTGATGTTGCCTTTTTCTGGAATTTCTTTTCTTTCAGCTTGTCGCGGAGGGAGAGGAACATGGGGTAGCTGAAGTACGGGTAGGTTGTGTGGTAACCGCCGGTGCTATCCCTGTAAATGCCGAAAGCCTTGCCAACGTTGATGTACTTGCCCATCTTGATTTCCACGTTCTCCGGCTTCTGGTGGAAAAGGTGGAGGATGGTCATCAAGGACATGGTGGAGTAGATTCTAGAGGAATCAATCTTGCCTACTTCTTCAAGAGACGGGTCCAGCGTGGGTTCCAGTTCCGGGTTGGGGAACCGGTACAGCAGGGAGACGCGACGGACGACACCATCCTGGTCCGGGTAGGCGTTGACGGAACCTACGAATTGGCCGGCCTGGGCGAGTTCCGGGAACACGTTGTCCAGGAGGTCCTTGGGTTCGATGTTCTTAAGGCTGTCTACCTGATTGTTGTTGATAACGGACTGGAAACCTACTTCCTGGGCGCGCTTTTCGCTACTGAGGGGGCGCCATTGGGATTCGTGCTTGTAGGACTTTGCGTCATCAAACATATCGCAGACGATGACGTTTCCGCTTTCCTTGACGGCTGCGACAAGCATAGAGTCGTAGTTGTAAGTAGACAAAATTTCAGGATAGAGGGAGTCCCAGGATTTTTCTGGTTCCACTTCGGTCAAGAGGCTCATGACCTGGCCGGCTTTCTGTTTGCCGAAGTCAGCATTCTTAAAGAGAATATCGAAGCCAATCGCTGCTGCGCCGCCTTCGCTCAGATGCTTAACCACGTCTGCGTGGATGGAACGGTCCCATTCGTTATAGTTGCCCAATTTTGCAAGGGCGGGTTCGTCGATATCCACAATCAAGATGCTGGGGTCGTAATTACCCGAGGTCTTGATTTTGTCGTTTCCACCGAAGTCTTCTTCGATACTGGTTGCGGCTTTAAAGAAAAGGTCGTAGAAAAGATTTTCAAGAGATTCGGCACTGTTTCTCGTGTTGCCGGTAATCTCGTTCTGGGTACTACCGAAAATAAGAATCAATACAACGATGATGGCGGAGATGAAAAAACCGGCTCCGACTTTCTTCGTCTTTTTAGAAAGTTTTACTTGCATGGAATTAAAGATAACAAGTTGCCGGGATTTGTCATTTTGCTGACAAAATATTAGACTATATTTATATGGAAAATTTTGGAGGAGTCTTGGCTACTCAAAAGAAGAAATCGGCAAAAAAGCCTGTTAAGAAGAAAAATAGCGGTACAGAAAACGAACAGGGCTTTGGACTTGTTTTGGCAGGATGGTTCCTGCTGGCTTTAGGTGTCATCCTCTTGCTTGGTTGTGTAAGCTCCGTTTATAGCGGAAGTCACGGCAACTGGCTCGGCCCTTATCTTGGAAAGTTGATTCCTAATGCGGTGATGATGCTTTTTGGCAAAGTCTCCGTGCTGTTCTTTACAAGCTCCCTGGTGCTTTGGGGGTTGTGCCTTGCATTTGATAGCCTGAGAACAAAGATTCTCCGCTATGCCTTGGGCCTTACGCTTCTTTCTCTGGATTTGTCCTTCCTTTTGGCTCTGAAGGTTTATGGCCTGGGTCAGGTTTCCAAGGATGTGTTGATGTTGAACGGTGGTATTTTGGGCCAATTCTTTACCCAGAATATTGCCATTCCTATTTTTGGACAGGAATCCTGCATGGCTCCGCTGATTATTTTGGTTGTGTGCTTTATCCTGATTCTCGTTCTTTCTTTTGGACTTCGTCCCCGCCATTTCCATTTCCTGGTGCAGACTTCCGATTGGCTCAAGAAGGTCTTTGGCAAAAAGCCTGTGCTGGAAGCTGAAGTCGTTGAACTTGACAATTCCGATCGAACAGTTCGTGGTGGCCGATCTGAAAAGGACGACCAGTCCATTGCTCAGCCAGCAAAGCTTCGCCGTGGTGTCATGATGGATGATGAAACGGTAATGCTGGAACCGGATGCCTTCAAGATTCGTCGCAAGGGTAGGGTGGTTCCCTTTAATGGCCGTAACAACTGGCTCGATAATGAGCTTGATGGTCGAAACGTTTCTGAAGCGCCTGGTGAAATCCCGTTTGCCGCAGAAAAGACTATGGCACCCACGATGGCTGCTGCGGAACAAACTCTTGCTGCAACAATGGGGGGGGCTGGTGCCGTGGGCGGTGAAGATCCAGAAATTGCACGCTTGCAGGAATACTTGCGTTTGAATGAACGTAAGATGAATGCCCTTGAAATCATGGAAGTTCGCGAAAAGATTGCTGCCTTGCGCAGAGCCCGCGATATGATTGACTGGGAAAAGGGCCACAAGGGTCGCTTGCAGGTAAAGGGCGATGTCCGTCGCGATAACGTGGAAACTGTGGAAAGCGCTCCTGCAGCGAATAGTCCTGTTGATGAAAGAACTATTGCTGCTGGTGGAAATTCTGCAGACAGGACGATTGCTGCCCGAGGTGCTGCCGTTACCGCAAGGGTTCGCTCTTTCAATGCCGCCGAATCCACCATGGGTACAGACTCCTTGGATGCATCCGACGAGCCTACCATCGCATACGGCCGTAATGAAACCGCTTCTGCAAGTGAAATTGATCCTGAAAGTTTACTGGGAGGTGACGGTGCCGCAACTGACGATACCTTTACTCCTGTAGTTTATGGTGCCGACGACACTTCCGATATGGAACCTGCTTTGGATGCAGAATCTACCATGGGTGGCGATATCGGTACTGTGATTCCTAGAGGAAATTCCGGGGCTCAGGCTGCAGCTATTCCGCAACCCGATCCTACGGAACATTACGACGAATACAAGGTGCCCGCTATTTCCGACATCTTGTCTGATCACGAAGCCCAGACTGCGGACTATACCGAAGAAGAACTGAATGCCATCGGCAAGATGCTTGAAGAAAAACTTGAAAACTTCAAGGTGAAGGGCCGTGTCATTGGTTGCGAAACCGGTCCCATGATTACCCGCTTTGAAGTGGAACCGGGTCCTGGCGTAAAGGTTAGCCGATTCTCCGCTTTGCAGGAAGACTTGGCTCTTCCGTTGAAGGTTTCCTCTGTGCGAATTCTTGCTCCTATTCCGGGTAAGGCTGCGGTGGGTATCGAAATTCCCAATCGTAAGTTCCAGACGGTGTTCAGCAAGGATGTCTTTGAAAGCGAAAAGTTCAACCCGTCTCCCGAGAAGATTGTGGTTGCCTTGGGTAAGGACATTACCGGCGAAGCCTTCTCCATGGATTTGGCAAAGGCTCCGCACTTGCTGATTGCTGGTCAGACTGGCTCTGGTAAGTCTGTCTGTATTAATGCTCTTATGGCAAGTATGCTGTTCAGCAAGACTCCGGATGAACTCCGCATGATTCTTGTGGACCCGAAGGCAGTGGAACTTAAGATGTACGAAAGCATCCCGCACCTGCTTGCTCCTGTGATTACCAAACCCGAAATTGCAATTCAGGCTCTGCAGTGGCTGTGCTACGAAATGGACCGTCGTACCGAAGTTCTTGCAACGGCAAAGGTTCGTAACATCGGTGGCTTCAACGCCAAGTATGAAGCTGGCGAATTGCCTGACGATATTCCGGAAGAAGACAAGGGCCACCGTATGCCCTTCATCGTTGTGATTATCGATGAGATGGCTGACCTTATGATGGTTGCTGGTAAGGAAATTGAAAAGTCCGTAGCCCGCTTGGCAGCAAAGGCTCGAGCCGTGGGTATCCACTTGGTGCTTGCAACTCAGCGTCCTTCTGTGAAGGTGATTACGGGTATTATCAAGGCCAACTTGCCTACTCGTATCAGCTTTAAGGTAGCATCCCAGATTGACGCCCGTACCGTGATGGATCACGCGGGTGCAGAAAAGCTTTTGGGCCGTGGCGACATGCTATTCAAGGCTGTGAACGATCCGGATCCGGTTCGTGTTCATGGTGCATTCCTTAGCGATGAAGAAGCGGAACGCTTGGCTGATGCCTGCTCCAACCAGAACGTCTTTTACCCGCAGGTGGAATCCTTTGATGTGTCTGAAGGCGCCGAAGGTGATGAAGATGGGGAAGGCGGAAAGAACCTTGGCAAGCTGGATCCTCTTCTGTTCGATGTGGCCTGCTGGGCTATTGAAGTCAGCGGTCTGTCCACTTCTGCTGTGCAGCGTCACTTTAGCGTGGGCTATAGCCGTGCCGGCAAGATTGTTGACCAGCTTTATGGCCTTGGAGTTTGTGGCCCCAGCAAGGGTAATTCCAAACCGCGAGCAATGCTTGTGGGCATGGATGAACTGATGCAGATGGAACGCTCCGGAACCTTTAGATAGATAGTTACAAAGTGCGATTTATGAATTACGAGAAGACAAATGGCGAGCTTTGCCCGCAAAATAAGAGGGCGGCGAAGCCGCGAAAAAAATCTCGTAATTCGTAACTCATAATTCATACCTCGGCCACCGAACCTCGAACCTCGAACCTCATACCTCGAACCTCATAATTATGCGCGAATATGCTCCTTCGAAAATCAATTTGTTTCTAGATGTAATCCGCAAGCGTGAAGATGGCTACCACGATCTTGGTACCGTTTTCCAGACTGTGGATGCTGGCGATACTGTTTCTGCTGATCTTCGTAGCGACGGCGAAATTGTTTTAACCTACAACAATCCCCAGGAATATCCGGTACAGTCCGACTTGGTTTTCAAGTCTGCAGTTGCACTTAAGGCTTATGCTGTTGAACAGGGTGTTGCCGGTGCTGAAAATCTTGGTGCAGATATTTACCTGGAAAAGGTAATGCCCCTTGGCGCCGGTCTTGGTGGCGGTAGTGCAGATGCCGCAGCAACCCTCCGCCTCTTGAACAAGTTGTGGAACTTGAATTTTGCTGCCGAAGTGCTGGAAGGTATCGGTGCAAAGCTAGGTGCCGATGTGCCGTTCCTGGTTCGTGGTGGTTCCGCCTTTGCCGAAGGCATTGGTGAAAAGCTGACTTTCATGAAGCCTCTCCAGCTTGCCGAAGGTGAATACCTGCTGATTTGTACCCCGCTAGACGCTGTTCCTACCAAGGATGCCTATGCCGGAGTTCCCAAATCTGGCCCCGACCGTTGGGAAGGCTACAAGTCTGAATGGGCTTCTGCCCAGTCCACAGGTCCTAGTGCGGTGAACGAATTCTGGCAGAAGAACCTGTTTAATTCTTTTGAAATCTCTGTTTACCCGAAGCACCCCTTGGTAGAACAAATGAAAGATGAATTCCTGCGCTTGGGAGCAAAATGTGCCCTGATGTCAGGTTCTGGCGCATCGGTATTTGGCGTTTTTGCATCAAAAGAGCAGGCTGAAAGCGCTGCAGATGCTATGAAATCCATCTCCCGCTACCAAAAAGTAACCCGCTTTTGGGTGCCGACCCTTTAAAATTTGGCCGTAAATGCTATATTTGCGCCACCATTGGGGTATCGTCAAGTGGTAAGACAACGGATTTTGATTCCGTTATTCGTTGGTTCGAGTCCAGCTACCCCAATGAATTTTTCTTTAATCATAAACTCAAATGGAGTAATTATGGAACTCACTAAGCTCGCAGCAACCTTGAGAGTACAGGGCAAGAGCGCAGACGCTAAGCGTCTCCGCAAGGCCGGCCAGATTCCGGCTGTCTATTATGGTAAGGGTCAGGAAGCAGTGAATGTCAGCGTTAGCGCTGCCGACGTTCGCAAGGTCCTCGCCCCGGGTAAGCGTTATACGCTTCTCGACCTCGTTATCGATGGCAAGGAAGGCAACGCCGCCGTAATTTACAACTACCAGAAGGACGCCCTCACTCAGGAAATCACCCACATCGACTTCCTGAAGATCGACGACTCCACCAAGGTTAAGGTTCGCGTTCCGGTCAAGCTCTCCGGTCTCCCGGTTGGCGTTAAGACCCAGGGCGGTACCTATGCTCAGCAGAACCGCTACATCAACCTCGCCGCAGTCCCGACTGCCATTCCGACCGCAATCGAAATGGACATCTCCGACTTCCCGGCTCCGACCACTTTCTACGCCAAGGACCTCAAGCTCCCCGAAGGTGTGGAACTGGCTTGCACTCCGCGTGTTGTTATCTTCAACATCACCGCTAAGCGTGGCGCAAAGGCTGAAGAAGCATAATTCTTCTGAATCGAAATTCGATTTGAAAAAGACTGCATTGCATTTGCGATGCGGTCTTTTTTTATGGGCAACATTAGCTGCCGTCTCTTTTTATATTTGTAATGTAAAGGAATTAATGGCTTTGCCGCAAGAATAAGCAGGTTTATATGTACATGATCGTTGGTCTTGGAAATCCGGGCTCTCAGTATGCAAACACCCACCACAATGCGGGTTTTATGGCTGTGGATAAGCTGGCTTCTTCTGACGACTGGAAGTCTGAGCACAAGGCTCTGACCCAGAAGGTGAACATTGCCGGTCAGGATGTTTTGTTGGTGAAACCTCAGACCTATATGAACTTGTCTGGTGAAGCCGTGCAGGCCTTGATGACCTGGTACAAGGTTAAGCCGGAACAGCTCCTTGTTTTCAGCGATGACATTAACTTGGATGTTGGCCGTATCCGTTGCCGAGCCAATGGTAGCCATGGTGGTCAGAACGGCCTTCGTAACATCATTGAAAAAATCGGAGACAAGTTCCCTCGTTTCCGTTTTGGTGTGGGCAAGTGCCCTCCCAAGTTTGACTTATCCAACTGGGTTCTGGCAAAGTTCCCGCCGGAAGATCGCCCGGCTTTTGATGAAGCCTTGGCCAAGGTTCCGGCACTTGTGGAATGCTACTTTAAGCTTGGCATTGAAAAGTGCATGGAACGCTATAACGGCAAGTAGCTGCCGCTGCGTTCTGTGCGATAATCTACCGTTACTTTATAAGTAATTGATAGACCATCATGAATGCGACGATGGCTGCGTAAATCAGCTTAAAGCCAGTGCCGCATAAGAATCCAATGAAGGCGCCTGTTGCTGAACGGGCAGAAACCTTCAGGTCCTTGCTCATAATCAGTTCGCCGATCAGTGCTCCCAGGAAGGGCCAGATGATAACGCCCAGCAAGCCTTGGGGACCGAAGGGAAGGCCGATGAAAGAAACGATGAGGCCGATGTTACAGCCCCAAACGCCGGCCTTGCTTCCACCGAACTTCTTGGTGCTGATGGAGGGGATGACGTAATCCAGCACGGTAATGATTGCAGCCACAATAGCCATGGCGATCAAGAGGGTTGCTCCCAATGTGACGGACGGATAAAAACTCAGTAACAGAAGGGCTGCCCAGCTGATGGGTGGGCCAGGAATGCCTGGGGTCACGGAACCAACAAAACCGACAATTGCAAGAATAATTGCGATGATAAGAATAACGATGTCCATGGCTCTAATATACAAATTCAAAAACCTGTAAAAATACCCTATTTTTTACACGTAAGAAAATGACGCGTTATTCACCTTTTGCTATATTTGCTACGCAAAAAGAACGAGGCGAATGCTGCAAAAAATAACTTGTTATTTTTTATTGCTGAGCCGAGTACCTTTTCTTGAAAAAGAGGTTCATTTATGAAAATTTTGCCTGAAGCTTTGACGTTTGATGACGTTCTTCTCGTTCCCGCAGCTTCCTCCGTTTTGCCCGCTCAGACAGACGTGAGCACCCAGCTTGCCCCGAACATTAAGCTCAACATTCCGGTAATCAGTGCCGCTATGGATACTGTCACTACCGCTCCTCTCGCCATTTCTATCGCTCTCCAGGGTGGTCTCGGTATCATCCACAAGAACATGAGCATCGAAGAACAGGCAGAAGAAGTTCGCAAGGTCAAGCGCTGGCAGTCCGGTATCGTTAGCAATCCGGTGACCCTGGAAGCTGACCAGCCGGTTTCCGTTGCATTTGAAATGCGCGCTATTCACAAGATTAGCGGTTTCCCCATTCTCAAGAATGGCAAGTTGGTGGGTATGCTCACAAGCCGTGACCTCCGCACCATCTCTGACTTCAGTGTGAAGATTGAAAAGGTGATGACCAAGAACCCGGTCACCGCAAGCCCGAAGATCAGCCTCGCAAAGGCTAAGGAACTTTTGGCTGAAAAGCGTATTGAAAAGCTTCCCCTCGTGGACAATGCTGGCAACCTCAAGGGCCTCATTACCATGACCGACATTTTGAAGCGCGAAAACAACCCCTCCGCAAGCCTGGACAAGAATGGCCAGTTGCTGGTTGGTGCTGCTGTTGGTACTTCCGCAAACACTTTGGAACGTGTTGCTGCTCTCGTTGAAGCTGGCGTTGACCTGTTGGTTATCGACACCGCTCACGGTCACCACATTGGCGTCCGTAACATGGTGAAGACCGTTCGCAAGAAGTATCCGAAGCTCACCATCTGCGGTGGTAACGTTTGCACTCCGGAAGCTGTTACTGAACTTGCCAAGTGCGGTGCTAACATTGTTAAGGTTGGTATCGGTCCTGGCTCTATCTGCACCACTCGTATTGTTGCTGGTGTTGGCTATCCGCAGTTCTCCGCCGTCGTTGAATGCGGTAAGGCTGCTCGCAAGGCTGGCGTCAAGATTATCGCTGATGGTGGCCTCAAGTTCTCTGGCGACATCGTCAAGGCTCTCGCTGCTGGCGGTCACGCTGTGATGATCGGTTCTATGTTCGCTGGTACCGAAGAAGCTCCGGGCGAAGTCATCCTCGCTGATGGCCGTTCCTTCAAGAGCTACCGCGGTATGGGCTCTCTGGGCGCTATGGCTGCTGGTTCTGCAGACCGTTACTTCCAGGGGGGCATTAAGGAACCCCGCAAGTTTGTTCCGGAAGGCATCGAAGGCCGCGTTCCTTACAAGGGACCGCTCCGCGATACCATTTACCAGATCATCGGTGGTATCCATTCCGCTATGGGTTACGCAGGTGCTGCAAACCTGAAGGAACTCTACGACAAGGCTACCTTCGTTCGCATCACTGGTGCAGGTCTCCGCGAATCTCATCCCCACGATGTGACCATCACCAAGGAAGCTCCGAACTACCGTTCTGAAAGCTAAGGTTCGTTGTACAGGAATTGACCTGTGCGACAAATAGTCATCCTGGAGCCGTGAGGCGATAGGACCCAAGATTTAAAATTCCCGCTGCAGTAATCGCTGCCGCGGGATTTTTTTGTTTTCAAAAATTTTCGTTAGAACCGGTGACTAGCCCTGCGAACAAACTATTCTAACAAACTCAAGTCAATTGTAAAAAAATAATTCATTTGTATTAAAGACAAATGGATATAGATTAGGCGTGGGTTGAACAATAGGGTTAGATTATGTTGTTGAGGAGAGTTCTTTTCTCTGTTCTCTTATTTGTAGTTGCCGGATTTGCCTCTGGGGGAAAATTGTCGGGCAAAGGCACCGTAGAGAATCCTTGGCAGATTGCCGATTATGAGGATTTGAAAGCGGTGGGCTCTGGTGCGTACCTTTTTTCTTGCCATTACGTCTTGGTCGCAGATATTGACGCGTCGTCTTCTGCTCAAGAAAATTGTGCCGATGATGGTTGCAGGGGATTTGTTCCTTGGGCTGTGAATGAAAATTTCACAGGTTCCTTGGACGGACAAAATTATTCCATTAATCATCTATATATTTGGGAACCGTCAAAGGGCTATGTTGGATTTATCTCCAATTTAAATGGCTCTGTTTCCAATTTGAAATTTGATGATTTGAAAGTGATGGGTAGCCTGCAATATTCCGATCATGTTGGCGGTGTGGCTGGTCGTATTTCAGGAAAGGGACGCATTTCCAATGTTCATGTGACTAATGGTTTTGTACATGGATTCCGTTATGTTGGTGGTGTCGCTGGCCTTGTTTCCTCTACTGCTGAAGATTCCGTGGATCACTCTCTCGACAATGTTTCATACCAGGGAAAGGTTGTTGGGAAAAGAGATGTTGGCGGTGTTGTTGGATTTTTGAGAGGTAACGCAAAGAATGCTGTTTCCAATGTGAATTTGTACGTGAAGATGGACAACGCTGGTGGCATTGTCGGTAGAATGGTTGCTTCTCGCGGAAGTTCCTGTTCTGTTAATCAAAGCCGTTCAAGAGTTGTATTCCATGCCTTGGATTGGAATATTGATAATGTTGGCGGTATTGCTGGCCATGCGGAAAAGTGTACACTGCGACAGGATAATGCCGACGTAGATTTTGCTGTGGTTGATCCTTTGAATCATTATCCCATGAACAGCAACATTGGTGGCCTCATTGGAATCTCTGATAGCAGTGAAGTTTACTTCTCCTTTGCCCAGGGAAATGTCAATGGTCGTGAAACTGTTGATGGACTTGTTGGAAGCAACTCAGGCGATTTGGCTTACTCTTATTTTATGGGTAGTGTCAATGGCAAGTCCGTTGTAAACCAACCGGAAGAAATTTTGGGCCAGTCCTTTAACATGCCTCCCGTTGCGGCTCCCACGGCTGCAGAAAAGCGTCCGGAAAGTCCTGTGGTAAATGTTGTTGCCGGTGGTGACCATGAACTGATTGGACAATGGTTGAACTGGGCTGTCTATAATAAAGACCGTGATTCCATTTACTTTCCGTACCGTGCTGGCTATGTGCTTGAATCCGATACAATCTGGGGCCCCTCGAGCTACATGGCTGTTCCCAACAAGATTGAAATTTCTTCCTTTGAAGACTTGAAAAAGATTGGCCACGATGACGCCTATCCTTTGTCTGCCAGTTACGAATTGACTGCTGATATTGATGGAATGGATTCTGCGTTCGCTCCCATTGGCGATAGCCTTGAACCTTTCATGGGAACTTTTAATGGCAATGGTCATACCATCAGCAACTTGAAAATTGATGAACCGAAACAAAGTTTTGTTGGATTGTTCGGGGTTGTTAATTACGGAACCATTGAGAACTTGAAACTTTATAAGGCAAATGTAAATGGTGCTTCTGCTGTTGGAACCTTGGCTGGTATTGCGAAAGATTCCAAAATTCATGACGTGATGTCTATCGATGGCTTCGTGTCAGGCGTTGATTCCGTTGGTGGCTTGGCCGGTGTCTTGGGCTGGTCTGGTGAAGATGATGGCCTTGTATATCAGATTGCTTCAACTGGAAAAGTTTCTGGCAGAAACAGCGTTGGCGGCATTGCTGGAAATATTACTTTCGTAGACTTGCAAAATGCCTTTGCTATTAGTGCCGTAAAGGGTGTGAAAAATGTGGGCGGTTTGTTTGGCGTGAACAATGGATATTCCCAGTGGATCAATGTTCAAACATCCTATTTTGCAGGAACTGTGGAAGCCGACAATGAACGTGGCATCATTGGCTACGAAGACGAATCTAGGGATTCCTTGTGCTACTTTAATAGAGACTTGGTCAAGGACGAAAATATTTCAGGCCTCTCCACCAATGAAATGGTTTTGAAGTCTTCCTTTGAAGGTTTTGATTTCAGCTTTGTATGGGAAATCCAGGAAGGAGTGTCTTATCCTTACTTGAAGGGTATGGATCCTGTGCTGCCTGGTGCCATGGACGAAAAAGTAGATTTGGATATGTCTAGTGTGGCGTCGTCCGAAACTGCAGTCGATGAAGTTGTTGAGGATGGCAAGATGACCGCGCTTCGTAATGGTGATGTTGCAATCCTGATGTTTGACATCCCTCGCGACGGCGATGTATCCTTTAGCATTGTAGATGGAGATGGTCACGACATTCTTCAGAAGGATGTGGGGCGTTTGTCTGCTGGTTCCCACGTGAGCCCCATTGATTTGAATGGCTTGACACAAGAGCGCTTGATTGCGGTTCTTTCTCTGGACGGCGAGTCCATGAAAAAGACTCTGCTGAAATAATTGAATTAGAGGTCGAACCCTAGTTGGGATTCTTTCGAAGTTCACGCATGGCATTGCTGGCCATTTCGTGAACTTCTTTTTGTTGGTCGAACTTGTGGTAGGGAAGGATTTTAACTTCCACATTGTTTGGCTTTTCAAAGTTTAGAATGTACTGGACGTTTGAAAGAAAAACGATTTTCGAAAAGGTGGTGGGGAGGGTCGCGACAGGTTCGCAATTGGAGTTGCTTGCGAAACCAAATTTTTCCAGGGCGTGATTCATTGCCTTGAAAATCATCTTGAATTCGGTGGTGTCAAATTCGGCACAGGTGTAGGTGTCGATTGTTGTTGCGCAGGAACCGTCGCGAGAATCTTCCTTGAAAATTTGTGCAATATAGGCGCCGCCACCGGCCCGTTCCTTGTGGCCGTAATCGCAGCTTCCGCCTACCCAGATGTAGAGAATGTCCTTTTCGAATTTCACGAACTCAAATGTAGTCAAAGACCAGCAGATATTCGCTGAATGCACGCGCTCCTTATTGATGAAAAGTTTGTCTGTGGAATGACAAAAGATGTTTTTTTTTGTAAACAAAAGTTTTCGAGAAAAAGCAAGAGAGTAGATTCTGTATTTCTATATTCCTTTTTAAGGAGGAACAAATGAAGATTGTTGCCAATTTGATGGTGCTTGTTGTTTTGGGTTTTGTTTTGACGGGCTGTGGACCTACTCGAAGAATTATCTACGACGATTCAGAGATTCTGCCGATGGATCAAACATTGCCCTATTCCATAAACATTGATATTATGGATGATCGCAGCAATGGAGACTCCTTAAGTACGTTGCCCCTCCGCTTAGATCGCGAGGATGTATTTGATGATACACGTCGCTGCTTGAACGCAGAAAATGAATATGCTGATATTGTTATTGAAAAAATTAATAGTTCGCTTGTGTCTCATTTTAAACGAGCTCGTTTGTTTGAAGATGTCGGTTTGGATGATGATTATGAATTCTCGCTTAAGGGCAAGTTGAGTACGTTTTTCGGTTACCAGGATTTTTCCTGGGGAACTGCCATCGCAGCTAATTTTGGACTTATTGGTGCCTTGTTTAGTTCTGGTAATACCACTCCTGGTGTGATAACCATTGAAATCAAAAATTTAAGAATAGTCGATAAAGAAAGGAAAGTCGTCAAAAAATATGGGGACTTTAAAAGAGTGTACAGTGAAGAATATCCCATTGATGCTTACTGCTGGTATATATTCTCTCACGTCAATGATGCCTTGAAAAAGTTTAACGAAGAATTGACTGAATTTATTTCTTCTAATTAAAAGCATTCGGTAACTTTTTTTTGCCAGAAATAAACGTTTTTATGCAAACAACTTCCTTATAGAAGAAGTTGTTTTGCTAGTTGCTCAACGTACTTACTGTTCAGCGGAATGTCGTTTGTCTCGGTGGTGGCAATGAAATTTACGCCGGGAATGAATCCTGCACTTGTATATATACGTTCTTTCTCTACCGCGTTGTGGGCGTAGTCAGGTTTGTCCATCATGCCAAAATGTTCCCAGATGAATTCTTGGCGGGTACGCTTGTTTAGGCAAGTGAAGTCTGGATGAAAAGTGACTGCGTGTTTTGCGGTATTGCGCTTGCTTTTGGTATCCGGACTATCACTGATGTTGATTTTAAGCGGGGCTTCGTAGCGAAAGGGAATGTTTCGGCGAGTCAACGTATCTGCAATGATGCACTCGGATTTAGATCGCACATGTTCTCCCCGTGAGGTAATGAGTTGCGTACTGCCTGAAATAGATTTCCCTGCGTAAGGGGTTGCCTGCCATTGTACTGCAAATTCGTCGTCCGTAAAAATCAGCGGGGTAATGAAATCACGGTGAACCCCAAGTTTTGTATGTAATGCGGAGATTTCCTCGGGATGGAATTTCCTTAAAAAAGCGTTGATTTGCTTCTGCAAATTTTTGAGGATTCTCTGGCACTTTTCATTGTAGTCTTTCTGCGCTAAGGACTTAATGAGTTCCACATTTGATTTGGGGATGTATTTCCCGTTTGTGTCCCCTTTTTGGGTCATGTGGTAAAACTGCGGGCAGCCTTTATTGATGGCTACTCTTAGCGTCCCAGGCTCGGGCTCTACTTTGGGGATGTGCTGCAAAAGTTTGGTAATCTGGTTGTTGATTGAGTCTAAATTTTCTTTGATGTTGAACATAATGGCGTAAGTGGGTTGTTTTTTTACCTATAAATCAAATGTTTTAATAAAATTTATGGGTAAAATGGTGGTGTTTCTTGTTTCTGTTTTTCAGGGGCTTGATATAATTACCTATAAACAAACCGTATTAAATCGGCTTATGGGTATAGAATGGAGACTGGTCGGCTAACTAAATCGTTTTGATGTTAATTTATTTGTGAAATTACCCATATGTCACGTTGTAATGTTAGGTTTATTGGTAATTTCGTGTTTGCTCCGCTCAATTCTCTAAGTAAAAAGGATCCGCCCCCTTAAGGGCGAATCCTTATCTAATAAATTATGTGTGCAGCGCGATGAACCGAATTACTTGTTGGCCTTCGGCGTCCGCTGCTGCAGTTCGCCAATACGAGTAAGCTACGCTTCCTCGTGCAGGCTCACTTTGCAAGCTTCTCAGTAGCGGCTGCGACGGAGAGGAGGTCTGCTTCCTGGAAGGGCTTGCCGATCCACTGCAGGCCAACGGGGAGACCGCCAGCCTTACCGCAAGGAACGCTAACGCCGGGGAGGCCGGCCAGGTTCAAGCTAACGGTGTAGATGTCGCTCAAGTAAACTGCCATCGGATCGCTTTCGTTCATGCCGCACTTCAGCGGGAGACCCGGCATGGTGGGGCTGGCGATCACGTCGCATTCTTCGAAGGCCTTATTGAAGTCGTCGGTAATCAAGCGACGGACCTTCTGGGCCTGGACGTAGTAAGCGTCATAGAAACCTGCGGAAAGCACATAGCTGCCAAGGAGGATACGGCGCTGGACTTCCTTACCGAAGGCTTCGCTGCGGCTCATGGAGTACAGATCGATCAACTTGCGAGCGTCCTTGCTGCGGTAGCCGTAACGGACACCGTCGTAGCGGGAGAGGTTGGAGCTAGCTTCTGCAGTTGCAATGATGTAGTAGCTGGAAACAGCGTGACCGATGTTGGGGAGGCTGACTTCCTTGATGGTTGCGCCTTCAGCTTCAAGCTTCTTCAGCATGGCTTCGATTGCAGCCTTGCATTCCGGATCCAGACCGTCACCGAAGTATTCCTTAGGAACGCCGATGACCTTGCCCTTCACGCCTGCGTCAAGCTTTGCGGTGAAGTCTTCTGCGGGGCGGGTGCTGGTGGTGTTATCGTGGGCGTCTTCACCGACGATAGCGTTCAGCAAAAGTGCTGCGTCCTTTACGGTAGTACCGAAGGGACCGATCTGGTCCAAGGAGCTAGCGTAGGCCAGCAAACCGTAACGGGAAACACGACCGTAGGTGGGCTTCAGACCAACAACGCCAGTGCAGGCGGCGGGCTGACGGATAGATCCACCAGTGTCGGAGCCAAGTGCAATGGCAACGGTGCCGCTGGCAACAGCTACAGCAGAACCACCGGAGGAACCGCCCGGAACGCGGGATTCGTCCAGCGGATTCTTCACCGGGCCGAAATAAGAAGTTTCATTGGAAGAACCCATGGCGAATTCGTCCATGTTGGTCTTACCGATGACGATGGCGCCTGCAGCTTCCAACTTTTCAACAGCGGTAGCGGTGTAGGGTGCCACAAAGTTTTCAAGAATCTTGGAAGCGGCAGTGGTGCGGGTTCCTTCAAGGCACATATTGTCCTTGATAGCGACGGGAATACCGTCCAAGGCACCCAGGGTCTTGCCTTCTGCACGACGCTTGTCGGATTCAGCAGCCTTAGCCAATGCTCGTTCGTTGAGAACGGAAATGTAGGCGTTCAAGTTCTTAGTAGCTTCGACCTTAGCGAGAGCTTCTTCCGTGAGCTTCACGGAAGTGGTGGCGCCGCTGGCCAACTGAGCTTGGAGTTCATCAATAGTAAGCATAAATTACCTTCCTCCGGACCATTTCATAATGTAGATGCCGACAACCATGCCGATGACGCTGACCACGTTGATCTTGAAGCTGCAGCCGATGGCGAGCTTGATCAGGTACAGGTCAAGTACAAGAGGTTCCGGCTTGTCGGGGAAACCGACGTTGAAATTAAAAGATGAAACAAAGAAATTGTGGACGATGTTGTTGTATCCACCGGCGTTCATCAATTCGCCGAGCTGGCCGAACAGAACACCCAGGCATTCACCCAGGACACCGCCGATAACCAGGCCCAGTACAATGAAAAGCACGAGACGTGCAAAAGTATTCTTCGAATTCATAGTTCAAATAATAGAAATTTTTGTTTTTGGTGCCCACGCGGGGGTAGCTTTCGCAGCTCGGTTTTTCCTCAAAAAATCAAAGTTCGAACCTCGAGTCTCGTACCTCGCACCTCGAGCCTCGTACCTCGAACCTCGCGCCTCAAATGCTCCAGTCGATAGGTTCCAGTCCCTTGCTTTGCAGGTAGGCGTTGGCCTTGCTGAAGTGTTTGCAGCCGAAGAAACCGCGGTAGGCAGAAAGAGGGCTGGGGTGGGGTGCTGTAAGAATCAGGTGACCGCGGCCTTTAGCCACAAGTTCCTGCTTTTTGATGGCGAAGCTGCCCCAAAGCAGGAACACCAAGTTCTCACGAGTCTGGGAAAGACGCTGAATGATGGTGTCGGTGAACTGCTGCCAACCGAATCCGGCGTGGCTTGCCGCCATGTGGGCACGAACCGTCAGGGAGGCGTTCAGCAGTAAAATTCCCTGCTGGGCCCAGCTTTCCAAGTTTCCGTGGGGAGGCGGGTCGATGCCCAAGTCGTCGCGTAGTTCCTGGAAAATATTGACGAGGGAGGGCGGTGGTTCAATACCTTGCGGCACAGAAAAGCACAAGCCGTGGGCCTGTCCCGGATTGTGGTAGGGGTCCTGACCGATAATCACAGCCTTCACTTTATCTACAGGGCAGAAATCCAGGGCTGCAAAAATCTTGGATCCCGGAGGGTACACCACGTGGCCTGCTGCACGTTCCTGCAGAAGTTTTTCCTTAATTTGTTTAAAATAGGGCTGCTCGAACTGGTCTTCCAGCAGTTTCAACCAAGATTCTTCAAGTTTCACTGTCATGATTAGTAGAAATTAACGTTGAACCAGGCCTTTGTTCCGTCGGCAGATTTTGCCAGTCCGCAGGCTACCGATTTTGCACTCTTTCGGCTCATGTTCAGGTAATGGCCGATGTAGGAAAAGTCACTGTCCTTGTTCGGATCGCGCTCGCCGCTTTCAATCAGTTTCTTTTCATCCCACATCATTTCGAGATAAGTGTCCACGATGGCGCTGTCGGAACCGACCCAGGAAAGGGAAATGTTGGGACCGGAATTCTGGGCGAATTCTCCGCAGTCCTTAAAGTGGCCATGGGCCTTGTTGGAAGCCATATCGTTGGCGGACTGCTTGTCGGCGCAGTTCTGCTTGGATTCGTCGGCCAAAGTCAGCGGGGCGATATCTTCGGTAGCTCGATATTTGTTGATTACGTCTAGACAGTATTCACGCCATTCGTTAGTGCCGCTGGCGCTAGGACCGCTGGAGGAATCATCACCGCAGGCCACGAGCGCTGCCGCGGCCATGGACAACATTAATACAGAAAATTTCTTCAACATAAATTCGTCCTTTGAAAGTTGCGTTCCTGAGTTACAAGCGTTCTGCAAGGATGGCGGTCTTTTCGCCTGCCACTCGAGTGTAGAACAGAATGGCGGATTCCTTTCCCTTGGGTTTTAAACGTTTGATTTCCTCATCTGGGTCCAGCTTGACGCCGCGAAGTTTCATGGTCAGCTTGCCGACGTTGTGGCGCTTCAGCATATCGCGAACGGCGCTGGTGGCAATTTCGCACTTGTCCAGAACTTTGAAGTTTGCGAAAGCTGGCGCGGGCAGTTGCGCTGAGCTAGCTACGTAGGCGATGCCTTCGGAAATCAGGTGGGCGTCGGGGGCTGCAGCCAAAGCCACTGTACCGAAAAGGTGGCTACGAATCAGAAGCGCGGTAGGTTCCGCCAAGTATTCCGAAACTTCGCTCACGGGCAAATCGCTTTCGCTGGTGGCGTTGCGGAAACTGCGTTCGCAGCCGGGCAGGTCGTGTTCAGCATCCTTGTTGGAACTGGCCTGAATTTCAGAAAGAGTGCCGTGCCAGATGGCGGGCTCGCCTTCTGCAGTCTTGACCACTTCACCGTCCTTGTCCACCATGATGGCGCGGACCTTGCCGGGGTTCTTTGCCAATGCGCCGAACAGAACCAGAAGTTCGCGGCAGTCGGAATGGCTGCCCAAATAGACCAGTTCTGCATCAGCGGGCATTTCGTCGGTGGGGTAACCGGGAGGCAGCTTTGCCATGCCGCCCTTGTAGTGGCGTGAAATTTCCAGCACTTCTTCAAAGGTGGGCGTAAGGTTGCGAAGGTCCCGCTGGTTCTCGCCTTCCACCGCGCGACGGGCCGGATCTATTGTGAAATAGTCTGCGGGATGCTCACTTCCGCAAGCATCGGCCTGTTTTGCAATTTCGCGGACGTCCGCTAGAATGGTGCGGTCTGCACCATCGGTGAGGGCTTCGGAATCCCGCATTACCTGCGCATTGTGAAGGTACATGGCCTGGCGATCTTCGTCTAGGTCCACTCCGGTTACATTAAAATCCGCCGGAATAAAATAGCTGTCACCGCCCATTCCACAGCATAAGTCGTGTACAGTACCGGGGGTAACGTCCCACAGGTTCGCCTTGTACCTTCCGATATCCTGGGCGGTACTTTGTTCCAGAGCTAGACGGTCGCAAAGGAGAAATGCCGCATTTGATTTGCCCGAGGCCATCAAGCTTGCTTCATCCTTGCCAAAAAACTTTTCGCGGAACTTAGGAACCAAAGCCATGTAATCCATAATGGCGGCGCGGTCTTCGTTGCTGTAGCCCGCCTTGTTTAATGCAGAAGACACCTGCAGCGCATCCATTTTGCGCTTTAAAGCGTTCTGAATGAATTCCTGCACCGGGGCAGATGTAAGCAAGTCCTTGAAAAGCATAATTCTTGGAATAAAGATAAGTTATAATTTGAGTTAGGACTGATTTTACCAATGTTTAACACCTTATTTGCCGTGAAATATGGTATTTTTTAGGGCATGGGAATGATAAAGAATAAAATTGCTTTTGCTATTGGGTGCTTTGGTTTGGTGTTCGCTGCTTGTGGTGATAATTCCACGGGAGCAAACGAAAATGATAAACAACAGTCCAGTGATTCTCAAGTCATTGGAGATTTGCTGTCCTCCAGCTCTTTGGATTCTGCAGTGGAGGAATCGAGCTCCTCGGACCTGATTTCAGAAATTTCAAGTTCTTCGTTGTCTGACAGCGTAGCTTTTGACAGTTCCTATGTTGGTGACACGACAAGTGTTTCTAGCGGCACTGATTTGCTGTTAAGTTCGTCTTCTAAGGAAGCTCCAGAAAGTTCAGCATCGGAGACGACTTCCAGTTCCAGCGAAAAGGTTTATCCCAAGTACGATAAGATTCTTGGTGCCGATGTTTCCCAGGCTCAGGAACTTGAAGCCAAGGGTGTAAAATTCTTTGATGTAGATGGAACCGAGAAGGATCTTTTTGTAATCCTCCGAGATCACGGTTTCAACTACATTCGTCTAAAGACTTTTGTTGATCCCAAGGCAGAGTTCGGCTATGCTTCGGATGGCTGTAATCAGGGCTTTGGAGAATTTCCCCAGAACGTAGAAGCTTTTGGTGACAAGGAACATGTGGTCGCCTATGCTAAGCGTGCCAAGGCGTTGGGCTTCAAACTTCTTCTTGATTTCCATTATAGTGACAACTGGGCTGATCCCGGCAAGCAGATGATTCCGGCACGTTGGCGCCATGTAAAGACTTCCGATGAAATGGCTGATTCTGTCAAGGCCTATACCAAGGATGTCCTGAAGGCTTTGGAAGCTGCAGGTGCCTTGCCGGATATGGTGCAGGTAGGTAACGAAATCACCAATGGTATGCTTAGTATCGTTCCCAATGGTAAAACAAATTGCTGGGGTGATAACGGAGATCCGGCTGATGGTGCCGTAAATGGCTTGATGAACAATAAAACGAATCCCAATGGTATTGCTAATACTGCAAAATACCTGGCTGCAGGTTACGATGCTGTCAAGGAAATTTCGAACAACATAAAGGTTGCGTTCCATATTTCCAGCCCTCAGAAACTTGAAACCGTGAATTGGTGGATGAAATCTATTATCCAGGATTCCGAGGTTTCTCCGGATATCATGGCTTTCTCTGGCTACAAGGCCTATAACCATGGTGATCCTGATTCCTGGAAAGCTTTAATGATTGACTTGGGAAAGACCTATACTAATCTTGAATTTATGATTGCCGAATACAACGGTGGCACAGATTGGGAACACTATGCCTACGACGGATCACGAGCAAAAACCCACCAAATTATGGATGAAGTTCCTCGTGGCCTCGGAGCCTTTTTCTGGGAACCGGAACGTTCTGGGGAATGGGGCCCCGCCATGTTTGAGTGGCAAGGCAACAATTTGAAAGCCATTGCCAAGGCTTTCGACGAATATAAGGTCTTGTTCTACTAGTTATTTGGCGCAGAGCGGGGGTGGTTTCCCTCGCTTTTTTCTATTTTCAAAACCATGAAGATTGAAGATTGGCGTAATCGTATTGACGAATTGAATGGGGAACTGATAGCTCTCCTGAATAAGCGTGCAACCTATGCAACCGAAATCGGTAAGCTGAAGAAGGAATTGGGCTTGCCTGTTTTGGACGCATCCCGAGAACAGGCTGTTTTGGACCGTGTGGGTTCCATGACAAATGGCCCTCTCTCTTCTGATTCCATCAAGAAAATCTTCCAGACGATAATGGAAGAAACCCGCAAGGTGGAGGATTAAAATGCAGCGTATTACTTTGGTTGGTTTTGGCCTTTTGGCTAGTTCCATTGCCGCAGCCGTTAAGCAGGCTAAGTTGCCCACGGTGATCCGTGCGGTCAGTTCCGCTTCTACCCTGGACCGTGCCAAGGAAATGGGTATTGCCGATGAGTTCTTCAGCTACGACGAAACGGAAAAGTGGGCTGAAGGTTCCGACATTATTTTACTTTGCTCTCCCATTCTTCATATCCTCAAGACTATTGACGCTCTTTCCCAGGTGAAGATTTCTGCAGACAAGCCGATTCTCGTTAGCGATATCGGCAGTACCAAGGTTGAAATCTGCAAGGCTGGTTCCAAGCTTCCGGCTCCCTTCTGCTTTGTGGGAAGTCACCCAATGGCTGGTTCCGAAAAGCGCACCTTGGAATACAACGACCCCTCCATTTTTGAAAACGCCTACTGGTTCGTTTGCCCGCCTGAAGGTACTGAAGAATCTGCCTACAAGCCTTTGCTTCAGTTGATTTCCTTCCTGGGTGCAAATGCCGTGGTTTTCCCGCCGGAACATCACGATATGACTATGGCTTGGGTAAGCCATATGCCCCAGATGCTCAGTTCCACTTTGGCAGCAAGCCTGCCGGAACGCTTGGTGGACAAGAACTACCAGCATTATGCCGGCCGTGCCTTTAGGGATATGACCCGTATTGCTGCTTCCGGCTGGAACATGTGGCATGATATTGCTGTGACGAACCGCAGTGAAACGGTCCGTGCCCTCCGTGAAGTTCGTGAAGGTATCGACGAAACTATTGCCGCCATGGATAGCTTGGTGGTGGTTGCCGACGGTAAGCCTGCTGCAGATGACAGTTCTGCAAAGTTGGAAAGGGTTTTCAAGGCTGGCAACGATGGCCGTGCAAGCTTGTTTGTACCGGGCCGCAATGCCGCCGCCGCATTCTCTGAAATTACGGTTCCTCTGAAGGATGTGCCGGGCGCATTGCTCCATGTTCTTCAGCCTCTCGCCGACGCAGGTCTGAACATCCGCGACATCGAACTGATGAAAGTTCGCGAAAACATTGCCGGAACGCTTCTGCTAGCCTTCAAGACGCCGGAAGAAGCTCGCCGCGCGGTCCAGATTCTTGGCCTTTTGGATTACGAAGTTAAGGAACGCTAACTGAAAGCCGCGACGAACCGCAACTGACAAACCTGCGAAACAGAGAATAAACTGCGACGAATTTAAAAGGATAAACGCCGATGGATTTTTTGCTGAACCCGGACCGTGAACGTATGGACTTGGCGCTGGTAATGGCGCTCTTGGTTAATGGCCGTACCGTTCTTGAAGATTTTGCCTGGGCCGCCGACGCTGAACCCTTTGCCGAGGCTCTTAAGGAATTTGGCCTTGAATACGAAGTTCAGGGGCACCAGTTGGTTCTTACTGGAAAAGGCTTCCAGTACCAGTTGCCTTCCATGCTCCGAATGGACTTTAACGAATTCCGCAACGTTCTTTTGTGGACCCTTGCTTCCAAGGACTCCGAACAGATTTATACCTTCGCTGCTGAAGCTGACGAAACCGGTATCGCCCAGGTGGCTGCCGCCAAGGAAACCCTTTTGGCATACTTCAAGGTGAAGCCCGTTTCTGATGAACCGGCCAAGTTTACCTTTACCTTCGCTGTAGAAGAACCTGCCCTAAAGAAGGATTCCCTAGGCAACGTTGCTTACGTCATGCGCAACCGCGTGTTGCTCCGCAATTTGATCCGCTACGGTTACAGTTCCTTCGAAGAAAAGTCCACCGTTCATGACCAGCTTACAAAGATGCTCATGTACTTTGGCGTGAATGTGAAGTACGAAGGCCGCGGCATGGAACAGCTCACGGAACTGGAACGCCGTATGATGATGGCCCGCGGTCAGAAAATTGAACGCACCCAGTTTACTGAACTGGCAGAAACCAAGGTGATTACCGCCCGTGAATACTTTGTTCCTGGGGATACTACGGAAGCCATGGCTTTGGTGCTTTTGGCAACCATCGGTAATATTCCTAAGAATGCCTCCATCTGCATTAAGAACGTGGATTTGAATTCCAGCCGCGCAGGCGCATTGACCTGCCTAAAGCGTATGGGTGCAAACTTTGAAACGGTGAGCCGTCGTGAACGTTTTGGCGATGTCTATGGTGATATTGAAGCTTTCCCCATGGCTTCTGGCAAGCGTTTGCAGGGCCGCCGTTTCTCTGAAGATGTGATTGCAACGGGCTTCGAGGAATATACCTTCCTCGCAGTGGCTGCTTGCTTTGCCGAAGGCGAAACCATTCTTCGCTTGCCTAAGGAAACCCGCAAGGCTATGCGCCCGTTGAATGAAAAATTGGCAGAAAACCTTCGTAAGACTGGTGCCGAAGTAGGTGTCTATGATGACGGCTTGGTGATTCGAGGTCTTGAAACAATCGTGAACGGAAGTGATTTCGACGGTGGTGATTCTGCCGCCATGGGCCTTGCTTTAGCAGTCCTTTCCACGGCTCTGCAGAATTCAGAAACTGTGGTCAACAGTGAACTTGTAGAGAAGACTTATCCTGGCATGCTTGAAAAGTTGGATCAGGCAAATTCCATTGTGGTGGAGAAGGGAGAGTAGTTTTATGACTTTCAAAACTATCGGCATTATTGGCTGGAAGGACAAGAGTCCGGAACTGGCTTTAGCCTTGGAGACAATTTCCCAGTGGGGTAGTGCTCATCCTCAGGTGAAGTTTGTTGCCATGGAAAACTTGAAGGAACTGGTGAAGGCTCCTATCAAGATTGTGAAAGAAGCAACCATCAAGAAGGCTGACCTGCTTCTCGCTATTGGTGGTGACGGCACTGTACTTTCTGCAGCCCATATTTCTCTCGGTCATAACATTCCTATTCTTGGTGTGAATGCGGGCCGCGTGGGCTTCCTTGCGGAAACTCGTGTGAAGGCTCTCTCCCAGACTTTGGACGACCTCCTTGCAGGAAATTTCTCCACCCGCGATCGCATGATGATCGACGCCGCAGTCTACCACGGAAAAAAATGCATCGCCAAGCAGACTGTGCTTAACGAAGTTCACGTCCGCGCCCACGCTCCCGAACGTATGGTGAACGTGAAGGTGGAATACAACGGAACCGACTACACGGAATACTGGGCAGATTCCCTTCTGGTGTCTACGCCGACGGGTTCTACCGCTTACAACTTGGCTGCCGGCGGCCCCATTATTCATCCCGCAACTTATGCCGTGGTGCTGACTCCCGTGGCTCCCGGAAGCCTTTCTGTGCGCCCTCTGGTCATGTCCCTTACTGAAAAGACTCTGGTGTTGAGACCTGCAGCTGGAAAGACTTTAGACTTGGTTTTTGATGGTCGTTCCTGCGTTGCCCTGGAACCTGAAGATCACGTAGTTCTTACTCAGAGCAAGTCCTTTACCACTTTCCTTCGCATGCGCCATACGGGTTTCGTTGGTGCGCTTCGCGAAAAACTTGGCTGGACAGGCAAACGCGATTAATTTTAGTCAGCATCGCTGATTTATCGAAATCATTTTTAGCATATTACTATATTTATGCATATGAGTGAATCTTTGCATAATGGTAGTCTTTGCCCTGTTGTTTCCCAGACCTTCAATAAGGATTTTGGGGATGAAGGTTTTTTGCTTGAAAATGGCAAGACTCTTCCTGCTTTGGAAATTTGTTACGAAACTTACGGCAAACTCAATGACGCCAAGGATAACGTTATTTGGGTTTGTTCTCCGTTGACTGCTGATGCCCATGTTGCTGGTTACTATTCCACCGAAGACAAGAAACCTGGTTGGTGGGACGCTCTGATCGGTCCGGGTAAGGCTATTGATACTGATAAGTTCTTTGTTGTCTGTAGCAACATCTTGGGTGGCTGCAAGGGCTCTACTGGTCCTGCAAGCATCAATCCCCGTACCGGCAAGCCCTACGGTGGTTCTTTCCCCACCATCACTATCGGTGACATGGTCCATGCCCAGAAGGAACTTTTTGACGGTCTCGGCTGCAAGGGAATGTTCTGCGTCGTAGGCGGTTCCATGGGTGGTTTCCAGGCCATGAAGTGGGCTATCTACTATCCGGAACTTGTAAAGCGTTGCATCATCATTGCAACATCTCCTCGCTTCAGCAGCCAGGCTCTCGGCTTCGAAGTGGTGGCTCGTGATATTATCACTCAGGATCCCAACTACAACAATGGCGACTATTACGACCAGCCGGTAAAACCGGATGTGGGTCTTGCTAACGCTCGTAAGTTGGCTCATATTACCTACCTCAGTGCCGTAGGTATGGAAAAGAAGTTTAAGCGTGCCCAGGATCAGGAAAATCGCAACCATGCGATTACCTACAGCACACCTTTTGATTTGCAGCTTCCGCTGGAAAGCTACCTCCGCTATCAGGGCGCAAAGTTCGTGGATCGTTTCGATGCTAACAGCTATCTGCATATTGCTCACGCTACCGACTGCTTCGACCTTGAAACGGAATATGGTTCCTTGGAAAACGCTTTCAAGGCTATCAAGGCCGAAGTGCTGAACGTGAACCTTTCTACGGACTGGCTGTTCCCGCCTCATGAATCCCGCCGCATCACCAGTGCTTTGATTGCTGCCGGCAAGCAGGTGACTAGCCTTGAAATGGATACCCAGTTTGGCCATGACGGCTTCCTCATTGAAGTGGGTGAGTTGGGTAAGGCTGTAGGCCGTTTCCTGGATAGCAAGATTGTTGAATCCAACGGTACCCAGTCTATTCCGGTGTTCCATAACGAACAGGACTTTGAACTGCTGGGTTCTATGGTTTCCGACGGCGCCCGCGTCTTGGATTTGGGTTGCGGTAGTGGTGAACTTATCGACTACCTGCACCGCACCAAGAACGTTAGCGGCACGGGCATTGAAAAGAACCTGAAGGATATTTTAGGTTGTCTTGAAAATGATGTTCCTGTAATCCAGCGCGACTTGGATGAACGCGGTATTTCCGACATTCAGAGCGATAGCTACGACTACGCCATCATCAACCGTACCATCCAGGAAATCCGTGACCCGGTGGCTTTGCTCAATGAAATTCTTCGTGTGGCAAAGCGCGTCATTGTTACGTTCCCCAATTTCGGTCACTGGTCTGCCCGTGGTTCCTTGATGCTTCATGGACGTATGCCTAAGTCCAAGGAACTGCCTTACGAATGGTACGATACACCGAACATTCGCTTGCTCACTGTTAAGGACTTCTATACTTTGTGCGAAAAGGAAGGCTTGGTCATTGAAAAGATGGCTTTCCAGAACGAACAGGCTTTGAGCAAGTTCCTTACCGCAATTGGTCTGAAGAACTTTGGTGCCGAACACGTTGTAGCTGTGGTCAGCAAGAAAGTTTAGTTGAAGGTTTTATTATGGCTATTTTATCGATGACAGGTTTTGGCAAGAGTGAATCCATGTTCAATGGAATCTCTTGTGTAATTGAAGTTCGCAGCGTCAATAATCGTTTCTTGGACATTTCCTGCAAACTTCCGAAGAACTTGGCTTACCTGGAAAACAGTTTCAAGAACCAGATTAAGGACAAATTAGTTCGTGGTTCCGTCATTTTCAGTGTCACACTTGGCGCAGGTACCGCTGGCAACATTCCGGTATCCTACAACGAAGCTGCCATTGAAAAGTTTGTGGAAATCACCAAGTCCATGCAGACGAAGTTCGGTATTGCTGGCGACATCAAACTGGAAAACATCCTTGCCTTGCCCGAAGTGCTGCAGTTCTCTGATAGCGGCTCCGACAACGAAGCTCTGGAAAAGCATTTGGCTACAGAATTGGATAAGGCCCTGGATCAGGTTACCGAAATGCGCGCCAAGGAAGGTGCAAATCTTGCTGCCGACCTGACCGCTCGTGTTAATCATCTGAATGAAGTCCTTGCCAAGGTGGAAGTTCTTGATCCTCAGCGCATTGAAAACTGGAAGGTCAAGTTCCGCGACCGCCTCAAGGTTCTTCTGGCTGATACAGAAATTGATGAAGTCCGCCTTTTGCAGGAAGCTTGCATCATGGCCGACAAGCTAGATATTCACGAAGAAATTACCCGCTTCAAGAGTCACAACAAGTTGTTCCTCAACGCTCTCAAGGAAGGTGGTGCCCAGGGTAAGAACCTTGGTTTCATCCTCCAGGAAATGGGCCGCGAAGCCAACACCTTGGGAACCAAGTGCCAGAGCGCAGAAATTGCAGCCCTCGCCATTGAACTCAAGAACGAAGTTGAGTGTATTCGCGAACAGTCTCTCAACATTGCCTAATTCAAGCAATCCTACATAGCTTATAGTGATTCGCCTCACAGTGTGGGGCGAATTTTCTATTTTAATCCATACTGTGTTAAATCAAAAATCCCATAGTCTTCTGTGGGCTGTTTTTGCTGTGTTGCTCTCAGCCCTCTTTACTCCTGCCGTATTCGGCCAGGAGATGACTCGCTTTGAGTTGGAAGAACGAGAAGACGTGGTGGAAGAAGATACTGTCGAAGTGGACTGGATGAATGATACCACGGGTACAGATACCATTGAGTATAGGGCGGTGGACCTGGAATACGATGTGGAAAGCGAATCCTTCAATTTGAATAATAGCGCTCAGTTGAAGTACCGCACGGCAACCCTTGATGCAGATACCATTTGGTTTGACCAGCGAAACAGTGTTCTTGCTGCAAGTGGAGACCCGGTCCTTAAGGAAACGAAGAATCCTTCCTTGTCGGGCATGCGACTCAAGTACAATATGAAATCCCGCATTGGCGAGATTTATTACGCCACAACCTATCAGGATAACCAGCAGTTGAATGGTATGGAGGTTCGCCGACTTCCGGACCAGCGAATTCAAATTGCCCGCGGTGACTTTAGTACCTGTAACGATTCAGCCCATCAGCATTTCTATTTCTATGGCCGCCGTATGGTGGTGAAGCCAAAGGAAACCATTACGGCTCGTCCTGTGGTGCTGAATATTGCAGATGTGCCGGTGGCGGTTCTTCCCATGGCGGTGGCTCCTCTTAAGAGTGGTCGAAAGTCTGGTCTTTTGACTCCTAAGTTCGGTGGTGACCAGAAGCAGGGTTACTACATGAACAACTTGGGCTTCTATTATGCCGCCAATGATTACTGGGATGCCACCATCAAGGGCGATATTATTGAAGGTGAGGAAGCCCGGTTCGAACGTTCCAAGTTGACGGGTGAATTGCGCTATCGCAAACGTTATGTTCTTGATGGTAGCATTTCTTATTCTGCTTACTTGGAAGAATTTGATTTTGGAAACAGCGGCTATGATATTTCCTTTAGCCACAACCAGAACTTGACTCCCGATGGCAAGCACACCTTGAGCGGTTCCGGTACGTTCGTAAGTAGTCAGAGTATCCGTAAGGAAAACGCATTGGATGCGGAATCCGTCTTGAACCAGCAGGCAAACGCCCAGTTAACCTATTCCGGTAGGTTTGGCACAAACAAGAGCTTGACGGTGAAGGCTAGCCAGAACCACAACTTGGTTACGGGTCTTGTGGAACGTCAGATTCCCGATATTCAATACCGTATGAGTGGTCAGCTGTTTGATTTCGAATTGGACGAAGATGAAGTAGCCGACGAAGATGGCTCTATAAAAAGTTATCTGGAAAAGTTGAACTATAGTTTTACCAATCGCTTCAACTACTTTACTCGAACTGCTATCGACTCGACCATCAATGCCGACACTACTGCGGAATATGTGGGCTATACTGGCAATTTCTCCTTGGACTATTCAGGATCTTTGTTTGATGTAATCAATATTACTCCGCGCGCTAATTTTACGGGTTATTGGACTGGTACGGGCTGGATCAATCCCTATGATTCCCTGCAGTATCGTAAATATCAAATGAATCTTGATCCTGAAAATGGCGGCTACGGTTCTGTTGCCTATAACCATAATTACAGCATTACTGCCGATACGAAACTTTATGGAATCTGGGTTCCTGAAATTGGCCGATTCACAGGTGTTCGACATGTACTTTCTCCCAGCCTTTCCTATACCTACGCTCCGGAAATCGATACTGTTAAGAATTTTGCGCCCCATCCTTTGCTTGGCCAGTCTTCTTACCAGAGCAAGCAGAAAACAATTGGTCTTAACCTAAGCAATGACTTTGATATCAAGTATCTCAAGGTGGTGGGACATGCAGCCGATACATCGAAGGGCGATACGTCAAAGGCTGTTGAAGATCAGTATGGTACACGTCGCTTGTTCACCACAAGGCATAGTTTGTCCTACAACTTTGCCGCAGACTCCTTAAGATTTTCCGACATTAATTCTTCCTTCGGTTTCCAGATTCTTCCGGATTACTTGTTTACCATTAATACCCGCCATAGCTTCTATCATAAGTTTACGGAAGAGCCTAACAAGCTTCGCGTGCCGGAACTTACATACTATGGCTATGATTTTAGCAAGCGCTTTAGTTGGAGTGGTGAAATCAATGCAGGCCTTCCTTCCCAGATGAGCAAGTACGAAATGCTGAAGTGGACCTTTAGCCTTGACTATAGCTATAGCTTTGGAAGTTCTCGAGTGGGTAGGGATTTGTTCCAGGACAAGATTACCCATTCCACCGGCATTAGCGCAACATTGCAGCCTACCAAGAACTGGGAAATGACCTACAGCACCCGCTATAACTACAACGAAGGAAAATTCGTTACCCACAGCTTTACTTTCAATCGTATTCTGCATTGCTGGCAACTTGATTTCAGTTGGACCCCCACGGGCCCCGCTGCAGGTTGGAGCTTCTCCATTTACGTGCGAGACCTGCCTGATATTAAGTTGAACGCAGGTAGTACGGAAACTGCGACTGTTAATTAATTGATTTTTTTTGAGAGTTAATTTGTATGCAAATTATTCTTGCTAGTGGTTCTCCGAGACGCTCTGAAATTTTGAAGCTGATCGGTGTTGATTTTCGAGTAGTTGTTTCTGGTGAAGAAGAAAAGCCTTCTTCTACGAACCCGTTGGATTTTCCACGTGAAAATGCTTCCATCAAGGCTCTTTCTGTTTCTAAAACTGTGTCAGGAATTGTCCTTGGCTTTGATACCTTGGTGTTCCTGGATGGAAAACCCTTGGGTAAGCCGAAAAGTGAATCGGATGCTGTGGAAATGCTAAAAAGCCTGAACGGCCGCGGCCATAAGGTAATTACAGGAGTGGCTGTAGCTCAAGATGGCAAACTGCTTGCCGCGTCTGAAGAGGAAACAGAGGTTGTTTTCAGAAACAACTCCTTACAAGATATCGAAAATTATGTAAATTCTAAAGACCCGATGGATAAGGCTGGCGCATATGGAATCCAAACTGCTGGAGCGCGGCTTATCAAGGAAATTAGGGGGTGCTACTACAACGTGGTCGGGTTGCCTGTGGCAAAGACGTTGGAGCTGCTTAAAAGTTTGAATGTTGAGGTTTGATAGTGTCTAATCAGGTTGAAGAAAAAAGACCCGATGAACGTTTAGGTGAGTATATCGCACGCGTCCGCGAAGCCCGCGGCATGTCTATTGAAGAGCTTTCCAGTGTGACGAAACTCACAGTCGCCAATGTCAAGGCCATCGAAGCATCCGATTGGAAGTCTTTCCCGGTTGCTGCTTATGTTCGTGGTTACTTGAATTCCATTTCTGCTAAGTTGAACTTGGATCAGAAGCAGGTTCTTCAGGCTTATTCTGCAGAAATGGGGTTGGCCCAGTCTCATGAATTTGATGATGTCTCCAGCCATAGCAAGATTGCTCCGGTGACCGAAGACGAAACCAAGAAGAAGAGCAAGGCTGTTCCTATTGTTCTTGTAATTCTCGTACTGGCATTCCTAGTCGCTTCTCGATTCTTGGATTTGGAAGCTTTGGCTGAACAGAAGGCTGCTCCGGCTCCTGCCGCAGAACCTGTTGCTGTTGAAGATTCTACCGAACAGCAGGAAATTCCTGATGGTGCAGAAGTCGTTCCTGCAGATTCCCTGCAGAAGGATTCTGTTGTTGTGGATTCCTCCGCCAAGAAGGTTGATGGTGTTAGCCAGGCCGTTGTCGACGAAGCTCTTAAAAAATCCGATCTTCCGGCTTCTGCAACAATCTTCATTTCTTCCGACTCCAAGAAGACTGCAGACTCTGTTGTGGCTCCGGTGACCAACAAGACCAACTTTGTTCTGATTGGTTCTGGTGAAGCTCTTTCCTGGGTTGGCCTCAAGCGTCGCGAAGATTCCAACTCTTTCCTCAAGGAAGCAAACATCGCAAGAGCTGGCGTAAGAATGGTCTACAATACCATGGATACTTTGTGTGTAACCATCGGTGAACCCAAGGCCGTTTCCAAGATGCTCCTGAACGGTGTGGAAACTCCGCTTCCCGAAATGAAGTTTGGCCGTGTAACCCGCTTCCGCGTTTACGGTGGCCAAATCGTTAAATAATTTGTTCTAAAAAGGCGTACCTATGCGTAGCTCCAAGATTTCTAGAAAGACAAGTGAAACCGATATCGAACTTGCTTTGAACCTGGATGATTGCACTCCGGGCAAAATCAGTTCTGGTTCCGGCTTCCTGGATCACATGCTCAACTTGTTTCAGGTACACGGTGGCTTCCACTTGGATCTGACCTGCAAGGGTGACGTGGAAGTGGACATGCACCACAGCATGGAAGACATCGCCATCGTTCTTGGTCAGGCTCTCGTTGAATGCCTTGGCGACAAGAAGGGTATCGAACGCTATGGATTCTACTTCGTTCCCATGGATGAAGCATTGAGCCGCGTATGCATCGACTTCAGCAATCGCATCGGTTTTGTTTGGAATGTTAAGCTTCCTGCTGCAACTGCTGGCGGTATCGAATCTAGCATGTTCGAACATTTCTTCAAGAGCCTTGCTGAAAACGCTCGCATGAACTTGCATGTTGAACTGTTCTACGGTAACGACAACCACCATTGCCTTGAAAGCATCTTTAAGGCTTTCGCTCGTTCTGTGGCTATGGCAGTTGCTCCGTCCCGTAATGTGAAGGGCGTGCCCAGCAGTAAGGGCGTTCTGTAAGAACGCCAATTATAAATTGCAAATTACGAATTACAAGAGCTCGCCTTCGGCGAGCCTTTTTTTTCCCATATTTCGTACATCGTAATTTATAACTGAAAAAGGCCCGCGGAACACACCCCGCGAACCTCTCATAATTCATAACTCGTAATTGGTTCTTGTTCGAATTCAAAAATCCTAGATTTTCGGGACGCGAACTTTGTCGCCAGCTTCCAGATGTTCCAAGGCTACGCCTGCGTTCACGGACTGCAGTGCAGAAAGGATGTAGAAACGGGGGAGGTTCTGTACACCGGCACCGTAGGTTCGCCTTAGCAGCTTGAACAGGTCGTCTCCATCTTTGGCTTCAACGGTCTTGTAAAGGCTGGAATTGCTGGGGTCGGACTGCAACCTGGAGAGGGCTTCGGAGAACTTGTTTGCGAACTGCTCGGCATTTCCGGCACCGTTGCCGTTGGACTTGTCCGCCAGCATGTTGGATTTCTTGGGGGCGGAAGCGCTTCCTGAACCGCCCTTGGCGGTCTTTTTCGGATCAGGCTTGCCGGTGACTGAGGACGGCAGTTTGAAGCCGGGGGCGTTAAACCCCTTCATGGAGAGGTTGGCGTCCACTTCCTTCTTGGCTACGACGGGTTCGGATGCCAAAATGGAGTCCAAACTGGCTATGTAGGTGCTGTCGGGCCATTCGGTCAGGGGCATCTTTTGGTTCACAACAATGATCTTTGCTACGGGAGATTCGTCGCCGCAGGCCATGAGCATCAAGGGAATTGCCATTAATAATCGCTTCATGTTCCCAAAAATACTATATTTGGCTTGCCAAAATTGCGAAAATCTGCTAAATTTAGGCTCTCTTAACAACTACTTCACAGGAAGTTTAAAAATGAAAGATGGTATCCACCCTAACTATCAACCGGTCGTGTTCGTCGATGCGAATACGGGTAAAGAATATATCACCCGCTCCACGAAGTCTTCCGCCGAAAAGAAGACTATCGATGGTGTAGAATACAGTGTGATCTCCCTCGAAATTACTGCAGACACCCATCCGTTCTGGACAGGTAAGCAGCATCGCGTGGATACCGCTGGTCGTATCGATCGCTTCAACAAGCGTTTCGCTGGCAACATCACTGGTGCAAAGCGTAAGACCCGCAAGGCTGAACGCCCGGCTGCTGACGCTGAATAATTTATTCGTAAAGGCCTCCCAATTAAGGGAGGCTTTTATCTTTTCTAAAGGATGTATATGAAAAAGCAACTTACTTTGTGCGCTGCAGCTCTCATCGCCATGGCAATGACTGGCTGCGAAAAGACCGGCACCATCGAAGGTGTTGTTCTTGATCCGTTTACTGGCAAGGCTATTGAAATGCCCACCGTTTGGATGGACTCTACCATCTACGGTACCCAGAACCCCAAGTATCCGTACAAGGGTGAACTCCAGCAGGGTAAGTTCAAGTTCGAAAAGGTTCCTGTTGGTCAGTATTTGATCAAGGCCCGTCGTTCCAAGTATGTTCTCGGTCAGTCCCGCATTGCCACTACCGATGAAAATCCGAACTTGAGCGTGACTTTGTACGAATATAGCGATCAGGTGAAGCCGGGTCTCTACAAGAGCGGCACCACCGAAGGTCCTGAAAAGATTGAAAACCAGTGGGTCGTTTATTCCACTAGCTGCAATGAATCCGTTGCAGGTTACCGTTTGACCATGCCTATCAACACCGACGCCGCTAAGGTTCCGGGCAAGAAGGCTGACAAGAAGAAGAAGAAGGGTGCCAAGGAAGCTGTCAAGGTTTCCAACCTCCCGGCTCCGTTGGCAATGGGTTCTGCAATCGACGTGTTCTACGTCAATGCTAGCTCTGTTACTTCTCCGCTGGTTGCAACCCTTTACGCTGCAGTTGAAGGCAAGGTTGCTGATCATGCTGACTGTAAGGGCTTTGGCGCCGACGAAAAGACCGGTCTCTTCGTAGACAAGTCTAAGAGCGCAACTCTCGAAGTCGAATACAAGGCTGAAAACCTGTTCGAAATCAAGGGTAGCCTCATGTCTGGCAAGCAGATCATGCAGTTGTCTCAGGACGGCAAGACTGTTCAGACCTATTACTTTGAAGCAAAGTAAGGTGAGTGTCGCTGCCATGCTTGCATGGCTATGACCGAGCCGCGCGGAGCTGCAGCGAAGCTGCAAGCAAAGTAACCGAAAACCGAGTGTCGCGCGAACACTTGTGTTCGCATGACCGACCTTTGGTCACTTAGTGCTTTAGCACTTATGTGATTCATGGCCACCTTTAGGTGGGGCGAGGATTACTGCGTTAGCAAGTAATAGCTCGTTGAGTTAAAATCTTTAAGAATCCGGTAACCGATGGTTGCCGGATTTTTTTTGTGTCCTTGTCAAAAAAAATCACCTCAAGGGCGATTTTTTCATGGTTTTGAATGACAAGATTAGTGAGGCAATGAAAGGTCTAGAGGTCGCTATAGTGGATGATTTTACGCGTGCTAAGCCCAATACGAATCAGGTCGCGGATTTCCTCGCGCAGGTGGGGGAAGTCGCAAGGATGCAGGGCGACTCGGGGCGTTCCTACCGGCAGTTTCAAGAAAGTTCTTGCCAAGGCCATCATTGCCTTTTCGGTCTTCCTGGGTATGCCTGCGAAACTTGCCACAGGCGAAATGATTTTTTTACCGCGGGTGCTTGTCAGGGTGAAACGGCTTTCGTAGGCCATTTTGGCGCCCTTGACCTGACGGGGGAGGAACTTGTTGCTGTACCAGGTGGGCGGGATGAATGCGGAGGGGCGTATGGCGCTTCCGTCGTTTTCCTCACTGGCGCAATTCATAAGCTTGTCCCAGGCGCTAATTGCCTGTTGCAAAACTCTGCTGGATTCGTATTCGGAGAGCCCTGCAAATTCGGCTTCACGATGGGTAAGGACCATTGCGGCTAGGCCTGTGTAGCTGCGACCCTGACTGAATTCTGCCTTGTGCATGTAGCCGTGGAGGGCGAGCTCAAAGCCTTCGTCCTTTAACTCGGCCAAAGTCTTGCGGAAACCTTCAATGGCTTCGTCGCTGGCTCCTTCGGTGCCTGGAATGACAAGTACGCTGAAGGGGCAACCTGCCAGATCTCTGAGTTCACGCAAAATAGGCGTAACGGACTCGAAGTTCCATACGCTAAAATCGTGAAAGCACAGTAGATAGTTGCGGTTCATGGTTTGGAAGATAATTAATTTTTTCCGTAAGCGGAGAATTTTATTTTGTTTATAATTCCGATTTTGCTATCTTTCACACCATGATCGAATCTATCATTTTGGGCCTCTTGCAGGGCCTGGCAGAATTTCTCCCCATTTCCAGTTCCGGCCATCTTGTTTTGGGCGAAAAGCTCCTGAACATGAAAGAAGCGGGCATGTTCTTCGACATCATGCTCCACGCAGGAACCCTCCTTTCCATTTTCGTCGTGTTCCGCAAGAAGATAGTGGACATGATTGTGGGCTGCATCCATCGTGATCCGGCTCAGCTGAAGGAAGTTGGCTACATTGTGCTGGCTTCCATTCCCACAGCTATCATCGGTATTGGTTTCAAGAAGCCGCTGGAAAGCCTCTTTGAAAATCCCAAGGCCGTTTGCTGCGCCATGCTCTTTACCGCCACCTTGCTTTTCGTCTCCCAGTGGGGGAAGACCGGTAGCAAGCATCCCGAATGCGAAGGCGTCAAGATGAACTGGTGGCGCGCCCTGGTTACTGGCGTTGTGCAGGGCATTGCCTGCATCCCGGGTATCAGCCGTAGCGGTTCTACCATCAGTGGCATGATTTTCCTGGGCGTGAACCGCAAGTATGCCGGCGAATTCAGCTTCCTCATGAGCATCCCTGCGGTGGGTGGCGCCGCCCTCCTGGATTGCATCAAGTGGATCAAGTGCCAGGACCCCGATACAGTTGCTCGCTACGCCATTGAAAAGCCTGAAAAGGCCCTGGCCTGTGCCGATGCCTCCGGCTTCACCCCGGAACTTCTGGTGGGTATGGTCGTTGCCTTCATCTTTGGCATCATCGCCCTCAAGTGGCTCATGGCTTTCGTGCAGAAGGGCAAGTTCCACTACTTCAGCTACTACCTGTGGGTGGCCGGCATTCTGGGCTTGATTTTTATTAAGTAGCTTTATCCGCCTATGGAGAAACAGCGATTCCTTAATATGGATTTAATGAGGTATGTGCTGTCTACGGCAGTCATCGTAACTCATTTCAACATTTTGACGAACGCTGATATCCTGTTTCCCATTGGTTCCGGAACTGCGGTTGGTGTTTTCTTCGGCTTAAGTGGCTTTCTTGTTTATGGAAGCTACTTGAAGTATCCGAATTTCAAGAGCTATCTCAAGTCCAGGGCTAAGCGAATCCTGCCGCCTTACTTGTTTATCGTACTTTTGTGTGCCTTTGGCTTGGCCGCAATTTCGAAATGCTCAATGGGGGAGTATTTCTTCAGCGTAGAGTTCTGGAAGTATCTTCTTTCTAACGCCTGCTTTCTTAATTTCGTTCAACCTTCCTTGCCCGGAGTATTCGAGGATGGTGTGGTCAATGCGGTTAACGGATCCTTGTGGACTCTAAAAGTAGAATGGGCTTTGTACCTGAGCATTCCCGTGTTCTTTTGGGGTGTCAAAAAATACAAGTGGAACGTTCCTATCGCCGTTATAGTCATCAGCGTTTTTTCGTTTCTGTACTCTTTGGTGATGACGAAAATTTCTGATGCTCTTGGAAATCCGTTATATTACAAGTTGTCATATCAGTTTGTTGGACAATTGGCTTATTTTTATACAGGAGTTCTGGTATACCATTTCCGCGAACGTTTGATCAATTGCAAATGGTGGAATTCCTTGGCTCTTGTTGCTTCGCTCTGCGTCTTTCTAGAAATTAATCCCCTGGGTATTGATTTTACGTACGTCAGTTTTCTTTGCCAAATGCTCTGGGTCTTTGGTGCGTTGCTATTTTGCTTAAGCCGGCCCGTAAGCCAGCATACATCGAAACTGGGGAATGTTTCCTATGAAATGTACCTGTTCCATTTTCCGGTAATTCAGCTGTTGGTGTATTTTGGCTTGGACAAATCTTTGCCTGCGTATGCAGCCTTTCTGGTTGCACTGTTGCTGATAGTTGCCTTGTCTGTTCTTTTCCATAAGGCTAACAAATTAATTCTTGCGGGTTAGCTTCGTAGAAGCTATACCCTAATTCGCGTAGGTCGGATAATTAATTGGAACCATTGTTCCCAAACGACTTGTTTTTCTAGTTCACTGTTCCACTGTGGACTATAATTTTTTGGGTATGAACGAAAGATTTCTTTTTTTGAAATTATGTTATCTGTATCGCCATGTGGCGGTGTATTGCTGCAGCAACCGGAGGGATACGATGTCTGCCTTGAATATAGTTAAACAATTTGCGCTTGGTGCGGTTGTTGTGGTTGCTGCGGGACTTTCTGCCTGTGGTGATGATTCCGGAACGGATGCTGTTGTTGGTGTTAGAACTCTTCCTGCAGGAGCGAGATTGCAGGGATGTTCTACTGAAAACTTTGGGGAGATGGTCTATGTGGAAGATTCCTCTTCCGTTTTCTTTTGTGCCAATGGTAAGTGGCAACCTATGAACGGCTCAGATACGGTAACGGTTTCCTCGACAGACACGGTTGTTGTATCGAAACTAGACACTTTACTTGTAAGTAATGTAGATTCGGTTCTGGTTACAAAATCTGATACAATGTATGTTACAAACGTTGATACGTTGTATGTTAGCAATACTGATACTCTATACTTGGAAAAAACGGAAGTTACCGGCTCCGGAATTTTAGACTTTAATCCTGAGTCGGAAATTATTCCTATTATGGAAAACCTTGTACATCAAAAGAGAGGCGATGGGTATAAGTTGCAGGCTCAGCAGGTTGTCCTTCTCCATTTTACGGATATTCATGGGGATGGAGAAAATCTTGCCCGCATAAAAGAGTTCAAGGATGCTTATTCCGAATATATTGATGTAGGAGTCCATACTGGAGACAATGTCTACGAAAACTGGGATGATTCTTTTGATTACTGGTTCAAGGCCGATGCTGGTGAATTTCTGAATACTTTGGGAAATCACGATGCCTATTATAAATGGGGTACAAGCGAACATGGAATGGTTCCCCAGAATGAGGCTTATGTTAGAATTTTTGCTCCATTCATTACGTCTTGGGGCGTCGTACAACCGGATGATGCCGCGGCAAAATCCCTCATGTATTATTATAAGGATGTTGTAAAAGGCAGTGGTACAGAACTTACGAAAGTAAGACTGATTATTTTGGATGAATACCACTGGGATGAAAGCCAGTCCAGTTGGCTGGTTGCAACTCTAGAGGATGCCCGAGTTAATGATTTTGCGGTGGTGATTTGCCGCCATGAAGGCTTTGATGCTGTACCGTTAAAAAACAATCCCTTCTCGTCTCTGGAACATATGGGTTCTTCCGAAAAGCTGGCTGATGCTCAGGCTGCGGTAGATGAGTTTATGAAGAAAGGTGGTGAATTTGTAGTGTGGCTTGGTGGACATGGTCATCAGGACGCTGTGGGACGCTTGCAGGATTATCCGAAGCAAATTGTATTCCTGGGAGATTTGTCCAGTATGAATTGGACTGGCTGGAATGATTCTTGGAGGGAAGTTGGCACAGAATCTCAGGATTGCTTTACGCTAATAGGTATAGATCGATTCGAAAAGGTAATTCGCTTCGTGCGAATTGGTGCAGATAGGGATAGATACGGAAGAGTAAAAGATGCTATGAGCATCAATTACGCTACAGCAGAAGCTATTTATCCTGCAGAATAAGTAAACTTGCCGCTGCAATGCAGCGGCTTTTTCTTTAGCGGTTAAATTCGCGGAACTTTTCGAAATAATTGTTCCTGATAAGAGCTCCGGATATTCTGTATCCGGTTTCTTCGTCTAAACCAGTAGCTCCTTCAGAAAGAATGTCCTTGCCGACTCCCTTCCAGTAGTAGGAACTGTCTCCAATTAAACCAAGTATTGTTGGGAAAAGGTCGGATTGGAAGAAGATGTCGTTCTTTTCAATTTTAGCCGGGATAGATGGAGAGTGAACAATTAACGGAACGTAGTTCTTTTTGTCCTTTAAGGATATGTTTGCCTTGTTGGCGTAATCAACAAATTCCTCAATCATCTGTTCCTTGAATACGATATGGTCACCGACGATAACCAACGTGGTGTTTTTCCACTTGGGGTCGGTTTCGATTTTGGAAATTAGCTTTCCAAGGGCCAAGTCTGTATGGTTGATGCAGGTGAGGTAATTCTGCAGTGTTTTGGGCATGCCGCTAGAGAGCTTCGGAGCTTCTGTGTTTTCGTTGCATTTAAACGGACTATGAGAAGCGATAGTAATGCCTAACAGGAAAAATGGATCATTTGCGCTGTCGCCAACGGCAATAAGGGAATCTACCATTTGTTCGTCATTCCCCTCAAATTCATGCAGCTGCTGGATGCCGTAATTGGGGTTGATTTCAACCTGGTTCCAGGAACCGGGGGCGGGATTGATAGTGGCAGAGGTACTGAAAAGATGTGCGTAGTTAGGATAACTGTTCTTTCCGTATAATCGGCATGCGGCACCGGTGTTAAGAGGAAGAATACCGGTCAGGGCGATCATTTGACCATCACCGGAATTGCCCTGCTTTGTTTGGCTTGTGACGCGTGGCGCAAACAAAGTATTATCCTTTTCTATGAGTTTCTTCAGATTTGGGGCGATGCCTTCTGCACCTTCGTAGTCTTCAAAGATCCAACCTTCCAAAGATTCAAATAGAATCACGACCAAATTGGTTTGGGGAACCGGGGCTGTATTTTCTTTTTTAATCAAGCTTTCCAGAAGTTCCTTGTCGGAAGGAGAAATAGGAACTTCATACTTGATTTCCTTCAGCTTGCTTTCAAAATGTACTTTGCTGATGAAATAAGATACGTCGGCGAAGAAATAGTCTGCGATGGAGTATTTGCTTATATAGCTCTTTTCCCAATCCATAAAGGTGCCGTGGGTAAAATATGTCCTGGCGGCTCTATATGCGTCGTATTGGGAATCAAATATGACTCGTACAGCTTCGGCGGTGTCGCCTTTAATGATGTTTTGTCTAATGGACGTCTTGTGGTTGCTGTAGTTAATCGCTGATCTTGAAACGAATGCCAGCAATACGATGATGATAAAGCAACCAAAGCTTCTCTGTCGTTCTTTTTTGTTTAATCTAAAGACAAAAATGGCGTAGATGACAGATATGAAGACGGGGAAAAATTCCTTCCATGAAAGGTAAATGAGGATACTGTCCCAAAATCCGTTCATGTTGTCAGCCATCTGCAATGCGTCGGCGTTAATCAGGAATCCGCTGGCGCGGTAGTAGACGACGTTCGCACCCATCCAATAATCCAAAGCAAGGGACAACAGAATTGTCCACCATCCTTTCTTTGAAAGGAAGATGAAAGCGGCTATGAATGCGGCGCAGGTTGCCTTTGCAATGATTCTGTTGGCAGCGCGGCTGGGGGAGGCGTATTCTTCAAAGGAAAATAGCGTTCCTTGGAACCAGAACAATTTAAACAAAACAATTGTTGCGAAAACGACGAATAAGGGAAAATTCGGATTTTCCTTTATCGACTTGGCTGCGTCAAAAAGTCTTTTTTGCAGAGTATTGAGCAATTTCTTGATTTGCATAAGCCTATTTCAACTCTCTTCCCCAATGTAGCAGGGAAATATAGCTTTTAGTTTAAATGACTCCTCTTAGTTGGCACGGTTCTTGCAATTATATCTGCGAAAACAAAAGAAAAGTGGCTTTTTGTTTCATTTTGAAACTTGCGGGCCCGTGCAATGTTTAAAAATAAAATGAAGGTTTAAGAACCTCGAGCCTCGCTCCTGGAACCTCGAACCTAATAGGAGATAAAAATGGCAACTGAAAAAATGGAGTTCCAAACTGAAGTTCGCGACATGCTGAACTTGATGATCAACTCTCTTTATAGCAACAAGGAAATCTTCCTACGCGAACTGGTTTCCAACGCTGCTGACGCACTGGACAAGCGTCGTTTCCTTTCCCTCTCTGATTCCAATCTTTTGCCCAACGGCACCCAGCTTCGTATCGATATCGAAGTGAACAAGGACCAGAAGAAGTTGATGATTACCGATAACGGTATCGGTATGAACAAGGAAGACTTGATCAACTGCCTGGGTACCATCGCCCGTTCCGGCACCAAGAATTTTATCAAGAACCTGAAGGACGCCGACAAGGCAAGCGTCGATCTCATCGGTCAGTTCGGTGTGGGTTTCTACTCCATCTTCATGGTGGCAAAGAAGGTTGAAGTCCTGACCCTCAAGGCTGGTGAATCCCAGGGCTACCTCTGGACCTCCGAAGGTACCGGCGAATTTGAAATTTCTGAATGCCCCCGCAACGAAGTGGGTACCAAGATTACCTTGTACCTGAAGGACGACGAAGATGCCGAAGACTTCACCAGCGAATGGAAAATCAAGGACATCGTCAAGAAGTACAGCGGTTTCGTAAACTACGGCATTTACTTCCACCCGGAACAGACTACCAACGACAAGGGCGAAATCGAAGTCAAGGAAGAAGAAAAACTGAACGACAAGACCGCTCTCTGGCGCCAGTCCGAAAAGGATGTGAAGGAAGAAGAATACAAGGAATTCTATAACGTCATTTGCCACGACGGTGGCGAACCCGCTTGCTGGAGCCACAGCCACGCTGAAGGCTCTTTGGAATTCTGGAACCTAGTGTACATTCCGTCCAAGGCTCCTTACAACATTTGGCAGAACGATGCCTTGCATGGCCTCAAACTCTATGTGAAGAAGACCTTCATCATGGACGATTGCAAGGACCTGCTTCCGCCTTGGCTCCGCTTCGTCCGCGGCGTGGTGGAATCCGAAGACTTGCCCCTGAACGTGAGCCGCGAAATTCTGCAGTCCAACAAGATCGTGACCAACATCCGTAAGCATGTCATCAAGAAGACTCTGGAAGCCTTGCAGAACATGTCCAAGGACGAAGAAAAGTATACAGCCTGGTGGAAGGAACTTGGCATGGTTCTTAAGGAAGGCTTCTACATGAACTGGGAACATCTTGATGAACTGAAGAAGCTGATCCGCTTCGAAAGCACCAAGACTGAAGAAGGCAAGTTGGTAAGCCTGGAACAGTATGTGGAACGCATGCCGGAAGGCCAGAAGGAAATCTACTACCTCATTGGCGACAAGAATGCCGTGAAGTCCAACCCCATGCTGGAGGCTTTCAAGGCCAAGGGCTACGAAGTGCTTCTCATGAGCGATGGCATCGACGAATTCATGATGTCTTCTCTCACCGAATTCGGCGACAAGAAGTTCCACGACATCTCCCGCGGTGATGTGGACTTCGAAAAGACTGAAGACGAAAAGAAGGCTGAAGAAGAAAACAAGGGCATCTTCAAGGGCCTTTGCGAAGACTTGCAGAAGGTTTTGGACGAAGACATCAAGGAAGTCCGCGTGTCTAGCCGCCTGAAGGATAGCCCCTGCTGCCTCGTGACTAGCGACGACGCCATGAGCGCCCAGATGGAACGTATGATGAAGGCCATGGGTCAGGCCAATGTGCCTAAGTCCAAGCGCATCCTGGAAATCAACCCCACGCACCCCATCTGCGCCATGCTGAAGGCTAAGGCTGAAGCCAAGGAAGATCTGGGTGACTGGCCCAAGGCTCTCTACGGCCAGGCTCTCCTTGCCGAAGGTTCTCCGCTTCCCAACCCGGCAGAATACGTTGCAGCCATTACCAAGCTGCTGACCGCCGCTGCAAAGTAAGGTTATGTGGCGCGAATCGCGTCGCTCCTACGAAAAAATCCTGCGATGAACTCGCAGGATTTTTTGTTTTTTAAAGACAACGTAGGGTGCTTACATCGGCGCTGCTTTGGGGGCCTTACATCTCCGGAATGGTTACGTCGTAAGAGACTTTGTGGCCGGCTTCGTCGACGATTTGCACGGTAATGTCTTCTCCGGCATCTGGAAGCTTTTCGCCTTCGATAGCGATTTCACGAGGTTCAGAATCGTATTCAGCGGCAAGCCACTTGTTCTTGTACTTCACGGTGATTGCGTTGCCGTCAGCTACGCCATCGTACTTGAACATCAGAGGAATCTTCAAGGCCGGCTGTCTTACGCCGCCGATCATGATGGCGTCCCAGTAGGGGAAGCCGAGGGTTGGCGGTTCCTGGTTGTCGATGCTTGCGATGTCGCGAAGTTCGTTTGCGCTGGCGCAGCGGTTCTTGCCCTTGGTCTGCTTGCTAAAGATGAACCAGTTGCGGCTGGTTTCGCCAAGCCAGTAAAGCGGAGCCGGATTGGACTTATTTTCCACGCAGACGTTCCAGTTCTTCAACTGCAAACCCTTGGGATGGAATTCCAGATAGTCGAGGCTGTCGGTGCGGGTCTTGGTTACTGCAAGAACGCGGATTGCGGTATCCTTGCTGGCGGCGATTCCAGAGAACTTCTGGGTGATGTCGATGTCGCCCATGGAAACCTTCCAGTTCACATTGCTCTGGTATTTTCCGAAGCCCAATACAGCAATATTTTCATCTACGGCCTTGCCGTCACCTGTAGAAGATGCATCGGCGGTGTAGTGGATGTCTGTCATTTCAGGATAGGTTTCAAGAATCTTTGCGATGAGCATCGGCTTGTGGTCCTTGTAGACGCTGCAAAGATTTTCGGAAAGAACTTCGTCCTTCTTCATGGCGGTAAAGGTCATTCCGGATTCGCAACGGAACAAGTCCAGCATGGGGCGGCTCAAGTAAGTAAATACAGGAGCGGTCTGGACCTTGGTCATCTGAAGGTCAACATTGCCTTTGCACTTGGGGTGGAAACTGAACTTCTTGGAAGTTACGTTACCGGCGAAGTCCTCGATTTCCAAAGTGTAGGTGGAAAGCGGGGCGATCTTAGTATTGATCACGTGCCAATCGCCGGCGGTGTCCGCTTCTTCTGCCCAAAGCAGCTGGTCGCGGATATTGAGCATCTTGCTGAAACGCAGGGTGTCCAAGGTTTCGTCGTAAATCTTTTCGTCGTAACGCCACATGGAAATGCGACGGACCGACATGGGGTTATCCTTGGGTTCGCGGCTGTAATCCACGATCTTTACAGCCATGTTCAGCTTAAATTCGTTCTTGACGGGGGTGACGACGCAGCCCTTGTTGATGGCTTCTGCGGAAGTGAAGGCCAGTTCGTTGTCCTGCCAGACGGCGGCGCCGAAAACTTGGGGGGCGATGGAATCAGAAACCACGGTATTCATCAGGCGGGGATTGATGACGCGGTCGTTGTCCAGACGGACTTCCAGATGCAAATGGGGGTTGCCGATGCCCGAGCTGCCGGAGTATGTGAGCACGTCGCCTTTCTTATAGGCTTTGCCCGGCTTCAAGGTGACATCGTTTTTCTTTGTAGCGTATTGCTGACGTATGACAGCGTCATCCAATTCACCGAAACTGCTCTGATGGGCGAATACCCAAGTCTTTCCGCTCTTGCCTTGGAAGAACATCACCTTTCCGTAGCCGAAGGGGGAGACTCGAATTTCCTTGACCACGCCGTTTTCAGGTGCGTAAATTGGCCAACCTTCTTCCATTTGGGTGGAGTAATCCAAACCGGCGTGGTAACGGGTACCGCGGTTTTCGCCAAAGGATGATGTCAAGTAGGCGTCTCTGCCAAATGGAGAGTATTTTTCTTCTTCAGCAACAGGGACTTTTGTTTCGGGGGCGTTGCTGCCGAAATTGGTTTCATCGATGACGGCACCTTTCTGTGCATTGATGCAGTCTTCGTAGGCGAATGCGTCCATGGTTTCTTCGTTACATTCTTCGGCGAATGCTGCGGCGGAGAACGAAATGACGCTTCCTAAAATAATCTTAGAAAAGGAGTTCCAAACCTTGGTCATAATGATCCTCTTGATTCCGTCGCAAAAGATACAAAATTCTTACTTTGGAGTTAAGGGGCAACAGACAAACTAGCGTTGTAAGAACTACAAAATTTCTGCTGGGTGTGGAGGCTTGCGATTGACGTGTTTTGGAAAACAAAAAAGACCCGCTTTGAAGCGAGTCTTTTTTAGTGGAGCTAAGGAGATTCGAACTCCTGACCCCCACGCTGCCAGCGTGGTGCTCTACCAACTGAGCTATAACCCCGAGGGTGACTCAAATATTGAAATTTATTAGTAATCTGTCAAGGGGGGAGGGTGGAAAAATCTGAAGATTTTTCCACAGTTATGAATTATGAAGTATGAATTATGGAATGAGAACTATGAATTGCGAGCTTGTCGCATCGTTTGGAACGGAACATTTTGAGTTGCGTTGGCTCAAAACAAAAAAAAACGCAGGTTTTACCCTGCGCTTTTATCGTTAATTTGTTGCTTTTTAACGAATTAGACGGTTTCGATGGTCACGGATTCGATGGTGACGTCTTCGAACGGTGCATCGCGACGGTCGGTCTTGACACCTGCGATTTCGTCGAGAACTTCGAAACCTTCATAGAGCTGGCCAAAAACAGAGTAGCCTTCGTTCTTGCCGCCGTTTGCCGGATGGTCCAAGAAATGGACGTCGTCGCCATGGACAATGTAGAACTGGGAACCGATGGAGTGGGGCATCATGGTCTTTGCCCAGGCAAGAGCACCGCGCATGTGGGTGAGGCAAGGATCGTACTTGTCGTCGATGGTGGTGCCCGGGCCGCCAGCTGCGTGGCCACCGGTACCGTTGCGGTTGGTAAAGTCGCCGCCCTGGATCATGAAACCAGAGATAATGCGGTGGAAGGGGGCGCCGTCGTACTTGCCCTGCTTTGCAAGTTCAATGAAGTTGGTTGCGCATTCGCCAACGCGTTCCGGGAAGAGGCGGAGCTTCATAACGCCGAAGTTTGTCTTCATGATGGCGACAGTTTCGCCTGCCTGGGGCTTATCCAGCTGATTAAATGCCATGGAATTATCTCCTGTGATGTTTCAGGCTCCAGGCTCCAGGCACGAGAGGCGAGGAACTGGACCTTGAGTTGATTGTTTCTAGAACGCAATATATATAAAAAAGAAACTTTGTAGTCTGTTGTAATGAAAAAAACGAGAAATCCTTTTATAACTCTATGATATTCAATGAGTTAGATTCGATGAAGTGGTTGATGGGCGCTTTTCCCTTATTTTTGCCGTGCATCGAAGAACTCTTGAACCTGCCTAAAATCGGTCTTTTCTTGCATTTTAGGCCGTTTTCCAATATTCAAATAATCTAAATTCGGGAGTTAGAAAACCGAAAAAAGTCAGATTGAATATGAAAGATAACTGCAAAAAAATCCGTGAGCTTCTAAGTGCTCAGGCCATGGAATTCGCCTTGGACGAAATGGCCGCTAAGATTGCAAAAATTCACCCCACAGCCGATGACGTGGTAATCCTTGGTATGGCTAGCCGCGGCATTCCTCTGGCAAAAAAGTTGAAGGAACGTCTGGAAGCCAAGTTCGGCAAGTCCATTTCCTTCGGCAGCCTGGATGCCACATTCTACCGCGATGACTTCCACTACCGTAAGCACGTTTCTACCGAAATGCGCATTACTGAAATGCCCGCTTCCGTAGAAGGCAAGACCGTGATCCTGGTGGACGATGTTCTTTATACCGGCCGCTCCGTGCTGGCCGCCATGCGCGCAGTTCTGGATCTTGGTCGTCCGGCTGCTATCCGCCTTTGCGTTCTTGTTGACCGCGGTCATCGTGAACTGCCCATTGCACCCGACTGCGTCGGTCTCTCTGTGGAAACCGCCCAGGACCAGGAAGTCCGTGTGCAAATCGAACCTATTGATCAAGAAAATTCTGTATATCTCGTAGAAGTGGAGGCTTAAAGTGAGCGCTTTGCAAATCAAGCATTTGTTCGGGCTCCAGGGCGTGTCCAAGCAGGACATCCGCACTATTCTCGACAACGCAAAACAGTTCCGTGAAATTTTGGAACGTCCCGTAAAGAAGGTTCCGAGCCTTCGCGGTCTCACTGTGGTGAACTTGTTCTTTGAAAACAGCACCCGCACCCGCACCAGTTTTGAACTGGCTGAAAAGCGCCTCTCTGCTGACACCGTGAACTTCACTACCGCAAGCTCCAGTGTGAAGAAGGGCGAAACTCTGGTGGACACTCTCCGCAACATTGAGTCCATGAAGATTGATATCGTGGTGGTCCGCCACAAGGGAACTGGCGTTCCTAAGTTCCTTGCCGAACACAGCAACGCCATCGTGGTGAACGCAGGCGACGGTGCTCATGAACATCCGACCCAGGGTCTTCTGGACATGCTCACCATCGAAGAAAAACTTGGCACTCTGGAAGGCAAGAAGGTGGCAATCATCGGTGACATCCGCCACAGCCGCGTGGCTCGCTCCAACATCTGGGGCATGACCACCATGGGCGCTCATGTCACTCTCTGCGGTCCGTCCACTCTGGTTCCCCGCAATACCGAACTGCTGCAGTATCCTGAACTGGCTGGCTCCGTCAGCTGGGAAACCGATGTGAAGAAGGCTGTCGCCGACGCTGACGCCGTCATCGCTCTTCGTTTGCAGAACGAACGTATGGACGATGCGCTTTTGCCTAGCACTCGCGAATACCGCAACTTCTTCGGTATCACCGACGAAGTTCTCGCTTGCTGCAAGGACAAGGTAATCATCATGCACCCGGGTCCCATCAACCGCGGCGTGGAACTTGATTCCGACATCGCCGACGGCGAACATTCTGTAATCCTTGACCAGGTGACCAACGGCGTGGCTGTACGTATGGCTGTGCTTTACCTTTTGGCTGGAGGTCGTGCAAATGACTAAGGCATGCGAAAAGAAAATTGAAAATGTTGTTTTGAAGAACGTCCGCGTTTGGGACGGTGCAAAGTTTGTCCAGAAGGACGCTATTGCAATTGCTAACGGTTATGAAGTTGAACCGGACTACTTCACCAAGAATCCTGCCGAACTGGATGGGGAAGTTGACTGCGCTGGCGCCATGGTGATGCCTGCGCTATTCGCCCTTGGTGTTGATTTCCGTGAACCGCTTCGCGACGATATCTACACAGCAAAGGATGGTATCAAGGCTATGCGTAAGGGTGGCTTCTACGGCGCTCTCTACGAAAGTTCTGCAAATCCGGTGGACGACAGCGAAAAGCTTGCCGCTCTTGAAAATCGCTTGGCTGGCCAGAACATGAAGTTCGCCGTACTTGGCGCCTACAGCGTTGAATTCGGTAGCGACCGCTTGGCTGAAATGCTTGAACTCGCAGAAGGCAACGAAGACCTGGACGTGAAGGGTGTTGCTGGCTTCGGTGATGGCAATGCAAGTATTCCGCACAACCGCTTCATCCGCCTTGCCATGGAATACGGCAAGATGACCGGCAAGCGTTTCTTCTTCCAGCCCATGGACAAGACACTCCGCAAGAGCGGTTGCGTTCACGAAGGTGCCTACTCCGACATGATGGGTATGAAGGGTATTCCACGTATTGCAGAAACAATTGCGGCATACACCGTTCTTGAAAACGCTCGCTTCCTGCAGGTGCCGGTTCACTTCAAGCAGGTGACCTGCGGTGAAACTCTGGACTTGATCCGCGACGCCCGCAAGAAGGGCATCGACGTCACTTGCGACGTGGACATGTACCACTTGCTGTTTGACGACTCCGTCCTTACCTCAACGGATTCCGCATTCCATCTGCTTCCGCCCCTCCGTGCCGCGGCAGACCGTGAAGCCTTGTTGAAGGGCCTTGAAGACGGAACCATCAACGCTATTAGCGTGAACCATACTCCGGTGCTCCGTCAGGACAAACAAGTTAATTTCGAAGATTCCGTACCAGGTGCAGTTTCCCTGGAAGTTGCTTTGCCTGCTCTTTGGAAGTTGCTCAGCGAACGCTTCGGCGAAGCCAAGACAATTGAACTTCTCTCTACCGCACCGGCAAAGATTGCTGGTGTGACAGCAGATGAAAAGCTCATGAACATTGTTGTTCTTGCCGACAAACCTCACACTGTTGCTGAATCTGACTTTGCAGGTCATGTCTGCAACTCTCCGCTGGTGGGTACAGAACTTTCTACGACAATCGTTGGCTCCTACATCGGTGGTGTCTGGACTAACGCATAGCTAGAGGTTGTCGTTGATCGTTGTTGAACCGTTACAATTAGTCTGGATCGCGTTCATCATCTTCTTGTTCTTGCTGTTGTTGATTTTGTTGGAAATCCATCGAATCAACTACCGTCGCGACAACGAGGAGATGTTTGGCTCGGAAGCCTTTGACGAAAAGGTCAAGGACTTTGCGTTTACTGCCAAGGAAAAACGAACTCTGGAGAAGATGGTCCGTACGTCGTCCTTTGAAAACAAGGATGCGGTCATCAATTCTTCTGGTTTGTTCGAACAGGCCGTAACAAATTTTTATGACTATCGTAACGTTTTCACGATTCGTGACGAAACCGTTGATGCCGTTGAGAGCATCCGCGAAAAGATGGGATTCACTGCGGCGAATCCTTTGACGCAGGTTTGCTCTACGCGTCAGTTCTGCGTGGGAGACCGCATAGACTTGTTCCTTGACGACGGGAAGGTTTTTAAGCATTCGGAAATTATCCATCGCTCCGAGAAGGAATGGTTCATTGCCTACGATGAAAGCTATGGACCTGCGTTGTCGTTTGTTGGCAAGACTGTTCTTGTCCGTTGGACGCGTCCTGACGACGCTGTGTATTCCGCACGTTTGCAAGTTCGATCCTGTTTGCCGGGGCAATTGATTCTTCCTCATACGGCAATTCTTGATAAGAAACAGTTGCGTCGTTGGGTTCGTGAACTTGTTTCGTTCCCGGTGGTGGCTACATTCCCGGATGGATCGTCCTGCAGTGGCTCTTTGCTGGACCTTTCCGCAGGCGGTATTATGATCGGTTTGCCTGTGGAATGCCATTCCGGCCAGCATCTCCATATCGAATTTGAGTTGCCGAGTTTCGGTGAAGAGAACGTGGAAATTGAAATTCTGCGTAATCTTGGCCATAAAAACAGTAATTACCCCGATTACTTCTGTCTGACCGCCTCCTTCACTGGTGAGTTCGGTTGGACTCAGGAAAGGGTGCTTCAGTACATTTTTGAGGTGAATAAGAACAAAAAACAGGGGGTTAAGGCGTAGAAAATGGTCATAACTTGTTCATTTTCAACGACTTAGCGGAAAATTCGCTTGACATTCGTCGTTTATAAAGGTAGAATTTACATTGTATTGTTTCCTCTTGGAGTTTTATTTTGGCTTTAGGATTAATTGCGAAAATTCGTGGTGTGCGCGAAACGGTCGGTATTGATGTTGGTCATTACAGCATCAAGTACGTCAAGGTTTTGCATAACGCCAACGGGGATCGTATCGTTGTGGATGCGGACTTAGAGCGCGTTCCTGATGGAGCCATCGTCAACGGTGAAATTCAGGTGCGTGATAGTGAAGCCTCGACCGAGGGTGATGGTCCGCGCGAAAAAGATGGCAGCGATCTGCTGGGCGAAGCTCTCGCTAAGTTGTTGCTGCGTCATCCTTTGGATGAATCCAGCGACGTTGTCGTCTCTGTAAATTGCGGTGCTGGTGCCGGTGGTATCCTCGTGGATAAGCTCTCTGTGAAGGTGCCTAAGAACGGTAACGAAGCGGCTATTATTCTTCAGACCGCCCAGTCCCGTCCGCCCTTTGATGACCAGGATAACGTCATCGACTATGAAGTTTATTCTCGCGAAGGCGACGAACTTAAGGTGAACGTCGTCGCCGCAAAGAACGCCTTGCTCGACTCCTGGGCCAAGTTCTTTACTCGTCGCGATGTTCGCATTTCTGCCATGGATGTGGATATTTTTGGTCTTCTCAATGCTTATGTAGCAACGGCAGACTCCAAGGAACTCGAAAATACAACAGCCGTTTTCAACATTGGCGAAAAGAAGATGAGTGTGGCTTTCTTGCAGGATGGCAAGTTCCATTCCATGCGTGCCATGACTGGTGGTTCGCTGGATATGGTGGTCAACAAGACCTGCATGAATCTTGGCATTGATGCCGAAAAATGTCACGAAATTTTTGACAAGGGTGACATGTCCATCGTTGATGGATTCTCTGAAGCAGAAGTGGAAGCCGCTCTTAAGATTGCATACGAAGACTTGATGGCACAGATCGATTTCGGTATCCGCTACTTCTCGTCTTCCGAAGATTCCAAAACCCTCAACAAGATCCTGCTGGGAGGCGGTGGCGCCGCAATTCCTGGCCTTAAGGAATACATTGCTGAACGTACTGGTGTTGAAACGGATACAGTTAATCCGTTCCGCCTTGCAGAATGCGATGCCAAGGTCTTTGGTGAAGGCGGTATCTCCGTTGCTCTGTCCAACATTTACGCCCCGGCTTTGGGCCTGGCTATGAGGAAATTCTAATGGCAGCGAAGAAAAAAGAATCTCCTAGGAATGCTCTAGCCATTTCCATCAACCTCATGCCGGTGGAATTCCGAAAGAAGCAGAAAGACTTCTCTTGGGCCACCGACCGTCGCACTATTTGGCCTACCGTTGCTCTTATCGTAGCTGCAGTTTGCATTTACATGCTGAGCACCTTTATGACTGAAACGACCAGTGCATTGAACGAAGAATTGACTCGCGTCAAGGCCGAGGTTGAACGTGAACGTCCCCTTCTTTCCAAGATCAGCGATCTTGAACAGAAACAGGGTATCGTGAATACAAAAATTAATGCACTGAAGTCCATTCAGGTGAGCAAGAAGCGTTGGGTTGTTTTGTTCGAAAACATCTCTTCCGTGTTGCCGCCGAACATGTGGTTGACTAGCATCAACCAGATGGGTGAATATGACCTGGAAATGAAGGGCACTACTTTTGACTTCTCGGAAGTTGCCGAATACATGGTCAAGCTGGAAAAACAGCCTAGTGTACAGAACGTGTCTTTGGTGACAATCTCTACCATAAAAGTGGATGGAGAAGAAGCCTATAGCTTTACCATCAAGGTTGTCCTGAATAAGGATATCGGACAGGAGGGCTAATATGGGTAATATTGACTTTAAAGACAAAAAGAACATATACGCCATTGCAATCATCCTCCTGATTCTGGGTGCGGCATACTACGTGTACGACTACATGTGGAATCCGTTTGTGATGGAACGTGAACGCCTGGAAAATGAACTCCAGTCCGCCCAGGGTGAACTTGACAAGATCAATGCCAAGAAGCATCGTGTTGCTGAATTGGAATTGCAGCTTGTCCAGGCCGAGAAGGATTTCGAAAAACTGAAGGAAATGTTCCCGGAAGAAGAAAAGGTTCCTCTGCGCCTGCAGGACCTCTATTCAGTGCTTCGCAGCTCCGGTGTCCAGATTCAGAAGTTTAATCCTGAAGGTCGCGGTGTTGCTCGTGAACACTACATTGAAAACCGTTACTCCATTGCTGTGAATTCCGGTTATCATATGTTGGGTTATCTGTTTGCTGAAATTGCAAACTTCAATTATCCCACGGCAATCACGAATCTTAGACTTTCTCGCTATTCTGGCATTGCTGCTGAAATCCAGAAGGCTGAAACTCACGGTTGGACTCCGATTACCATGTCTGTGTCCTTCAATCTGACCACCTATACATCCAAGAAGGTGGGCCAATGATGAAATGTAAGTTCCTTATTTTGTTCATGTTGGCAGCTGTCGCATCCTATGCGGCACAGATCAACGATGTCCGCTTTGTCTGCGACAAGGGCTGCCGTTTGGTGTTCTCCTTTGCATCTGACAAGGACTTGCCGACATTCTTCCAGAAGTATGATGCTGCTACAAAGAAGTTCACTGTGGGCTTCTCTGAAACCAGCTTTGCTCTTGGCGAAGGCTCTTTCAATGTGGATGGCAAGTCCAAGTTCGTGAAGAGCATGAAGGTCTTTAAGGAAACCTTCCGCGGAACAAACTTCCTGAAGATTGAAATGGAAGTTGGTGAAGCCGTTTCTTCTGACAAGAACGAAATTTCTTTGGATAAGGCTAACTTCCTTGTGAAATTCAAGGGCAAGGGCGGCAAGGATTGGACTTTGTCCAAGATGTACGCAAGCCGCAAGAAAGCTGCCGAAGCAGAAGCTGCAAAGCAGACCGTTCTTGACAAGAAGGCTGCAGCCAAGGCCGCCAAGGAAGAAAAGCTTCGTCTTGCTGCAGAAAAGAAAGCTGCAGAAAAGGCTGCCAAGGAAGAAAAGCTCCGCTTAGCTGCAGAAAAGAAGGCTGCAGAAAAGGCTGCTCTTGAAGAAAAGAAGCGCCTTGCTGCAGAAAAGAAGGCTGCTGAAAAGCAGGCTCTCCTTGACAAGAAGGCTGCAGAAAAGGCTGCCAAGGAAGAAGAAAAACGTATCGCTGAAGAACAGAAACAGTTGGAAAAGGCCATCAAGGAAGGTGGTGCTATTTCTGCCCTTCTCCCGAACTTGAAGGAAATGACCGTCTTGATTGGTTCCGGCATGGAACAGTTCCGACTGGTTGCTACTTCTCCCATCGAAATCAAGAACGTTACTGGTCCGGATAAGGCTTCCATCATTACTGTTGGTATGTCTGGTCCGCAGAAGTCTCCGGTCTTTAAGATTGGTGCAGGCTCCATGATCAAGTATGTGACCTGGGGTGCTAATGGTCTTAAGATTCAGCTCCAGACTGGTGTGAATCCCGTGATGATGGTTCAGGAAGGTGCTTTGATTCTTCAGATTCAAGAAAACAAGGTCAAGAAGGATGGCTTTGTTTTCTGGTCTGCTCAGCCCACTGGTATTTATATCAGAGACTGGATGAAGGCTGTTGAAGAAAAGCCGAGCTTTGATGTGTTTGTGAAGAAATTTGAAAAGGACAGCAAGAAGATTGTTTCTGGTTCTCAGACTTTCCACCTGCGTCCGGTTGTTCGTGAACTGATTGTGGTTTCCGATGAAATTGAATTCTATGCAGCACCTAACGAAAACGCTCAGGTCTTGCATCGTCTTGTATTCGGTGACCGCCTTGTCAGCATTGACTTGAATGGTCTTTATCGTAAGGTCCAGTTTGGCAATCGCGTTGGTTACGTTAACAAGCGCTCTGTTAGTTTCCGTGATGAACTTTCCTCTGTTCAGGCAGAACGTTTGAAGCAGGTGGATAAGGAACGTGGGGAAGAACTGAATGCTATTGAAGGCCCCACAAGCAAGCTTGAAGATCTTTATGAAGATCGTGTTACCTATAGCTCTTTCGGTCGCCGTGATCCGTTTGTTGAAATTAAGGGTCTTGTCGAAGAAGGCATTAACATTGACCAGGTTGAACTTGTCGGTATTATTTGGGAATCTGAAGTTCCCATGGCAATTTTGGTTGAAACCAAGAATCCGTCTGTTTCCTACACTGTTAAGGAAGGCGATAAGATTCTCAACGGAAAGGTCTTGAAAATTACACAAACTGACGTGCTCTTCCTTATCCAGGAATTTGGTGTGAGCCGTCGCTACTCCATGGGTCTCCCTGATAAATTTGGAGGTCAAAAGTGAAAAAGTTGACGAAAATTTTAACAGTTCTTCTTTTGGTCGCTGGCATCGCTACGACTTGGGCCGCTCCTGCCTCAGGTACCGTTGCTCCGAACAAAAAGTTGTATGACTTTAACTTCGTGAATATGGATTACGAAGCGGTCTTCAGATCTATTTCTGTGATTGCCGGCGTTGACATTCTTATGGCTCCCGATGTCAAGGGTAAAACCAGCCTCCGCGTCACCAAGAAGACCTGGCAGGAAACTTTGGACATTCTCTGTAGCTTGAATGACCTGACTTGGGTGATCCAGGATAAGTACATCACCATCCAGCGCCAAGCCACCTACCAGGCAAAGCAGAAGAAGATTGCCGACGAAGAAGCTCAGGCTGAACAGAATGCTCCGCTGGTTCGTAAGAACTTCCAGGTGCATCATGCAAAGGCTGACGAACTCGTGAAGGTTCTCGAAAGCATGAAGTCTCCCCGTGGTAAGATCACCACCGTTGAACGCACCAATTCCATTATCGTTTACGATACCGATGCTAAGATTGAGCAGATGGAAAATGCCATGACTGAATTGGATATCGAAACCTTGCAGATCATGATTACCGCAAAGCTCGTTGTGGTGAACAGCGAACGCGCTCGTGAACTTGGTGTTGACTGGGCTATGAATGCTGGCAATGTTGCTCTTACTCCGGGTACCGCTGTTGCAGGAACTGGTTCCGCTGCAGGAAATACTCGTACCAGCGCTGCAATCCAGTCTTTCCCCCATGGTGGCGCTTCTCCTTCCGTTGCAGGCGCAACGACTGCTATTACCGCAAGCCTCTTGGACAACAACCTTCAGATTGCTATCAGCAACTTGATGGGTGACGCTTCTACTGAAGTTCTCGCTAGCCCCCAGGTTTCTACTCTCGACAATACTCAGGCAGAAGTCTTCATGGGTGACCAGGTCTCCATCCGTGTGATTGACGATAGTGGTGAATCTTCCAACCAGATGGTTGAAACTGGTATCAAGCTGACTGTTACTCCTCATGTTTCTGGCGACAACCGCATCTTGCTTGACTTGAATCCGCAGAACAACTCCTACGACTATGACTCCAAGGGTCAGATCGTTATCAGTAAGCAGGAAGCAAAGACCAAGGTCGTTGTGGCTGATGGTGAAACTATCGTGATCGGTGGTCTTACCCGTAACGAAACCCAGGAATCTGAAAGCGGTATTCCGTTCTTGAAGGACATTCCGCTTATCGGTAACCTCTTCAAGTACACTCGTAAGTCTGTTGTGAAGAAGGACCTGGTTATCTTCGTTACTCCGCGTATCATTCGCAACTACGTTGGCAACGTTGACATTTCCGAAGCTCCTATCCGCATCGCTAAGGATGAAAAGGAAGAAGGCAAGTCCGCTCCTGAAGCCAAGAAGGTTGAAGAAGCTCCTGCTCAGGAAACTGTCGAACAGGAACAGCCTGCAGCACAGCCTGTTGAAGAACCGGCTCCTGCTCAGGAAGAAGTGGTTGAAGAACCCGTTGCTGAAGAACCGGCTCCTGCTGCAGAGCCTGTGGCAGAAGAACCTGCTCCTGAAGCACCGGCTGCTCCGGCTGCGGAAGAAGAAGATGACGACGACGGATGGGACTGATAGATTAGAGGCACGAGGCTCGAGGTTCGAGGCTCGAAGGTGCTAAATCAAGTATAAAGGCTCCGCGATGCGGGGCCTTTTTTATACAAGAAAACCGCCGGATGAATTGGCGGTGTTTTTCTTATTCCGTTTGATGAATGCCGGAATGGCTGCGGGTGCGCTGACGTTTTCGGGAGTGGGTTAGCGGACCACGAGGGCGGCGAGAGCCAGTTCCTGACTGACGGTAGTCCAGCTGGAACTCTTGAATTCGTAGTTCAGTTCTGCCAAGCGATTGATGACGCGGCAGAGGAGCGGCTTGCCCCAACGGCGGCAGCATTCGGCGGCGTTGCCTTGCTTGCAGAAAATGTAGGCGTTCTTGCCCAATTCCTGGGCTGCGTCTTCCTGGGATTTACCCTTGGCGGTAAGGGACATGAAGTTCAGCAAATCGACGGCATGGCTGTAGAGAGCATTTGCGACTCTGATGGCGTCACCACCACCGTAGAGAATTTCGTGAAGTTTCTTGGTGTAGCCAGCTGGGTCGCGCATCCCGAAGAAATTAAGGATTTCGTAGGGAGGAATTTCGCGCTGGGGAACCACAAGCATCTTGACCAGGTCCAATGTAATCTTGGCACAGTCGGGCTTGTACAGCAGAACCTTTTCGATTTCTTCGCTGACGAGGCGGGTGTTTGTGCCTAAGGCGTCGGCCAGATATAGGCTTGCGTTGGGATCGATGGCCTTATGGAAATGGGTCGGCACCATGGCTGAGATCCATTCCTGCATTTTGTATTGCTTGGGTTCCTCGTATTTTTCGACTTTGCCAACCTTAGCGAGAATCTTGTACAATTCGGAGTTGGCGCGAAGTTCTTCGAAGTCCAGCAACAGCTTGCAGTCGGGGGCGTCCTTGAGCCAGCGGGCGAGAGCCTTGGATTCCTCGGCTTTCATGGCATCGGCCTTGCGGACTACCACCGCCTGTTCTGGAGCGAACATGGAGACCGCTCCACAGCTTTCCATGATGAGCCCTGCCACGGAAGGAATATTGGTATCAGATGCATACACGATCTGCTTGGAAAGCGGGTCGTCTTTGCGGTCACCAAGAGCGTCAAGCAGGAACTTGTCGATCAGCTTGTCCTTGGTGAACTGGTCCTTGCCGATGAGGGCTAAAATCATAGCTGTAGCTTACTTGAAGTCGACGATTTCGAACTTGTTCTTGCCCTTGGGGGTAACAACTTCGACGATTTCGCCCTTCTTTTTGCCCATGAAAGCAGAACCCATGGGGCTCTTGAAGCTGATCTTGCCATTCATAGGATCAACACCTTCGGGGCTAACCAACTGGTAAGTCACTTCGCGCTTGGTGGCCAAGTTCTTGGCAATGACGGTAGCGCCAAAGCGGACGGTGTCGGAATTTGCATCAAATTCAACGATGATTGCATTGGAAATCTGGTCTTCCAGCTTGGGAATTTCCAGATCGATATGAGCCAGCATTTCCTTGGCGGCATGATATTCTGCGTTTTCGCTCAGGTCGCCTTGCTTGCGGGCTTCTTCCATTTCGTCAACAACGCGGGGACGTTCAATCTTCTTGAGGAAATTGTAACGTTCAACCAGCTTGTCGTAAGTTTCTTTAGTACAGGGTGTTTTTGCCATAGCCTTAAATTAGAATTTTTTTAGGGGAGTAAACCAGGTAAAGGCTAGCGAGGAGGCTTTTTTTGTTGTATATTTAGCGTGTAAAAAATCAATAGGAGATACTATGTATACTGTGTTGGAAAAAGGCGGCGTCTGCTCTCCCAAGGGCTTTACCGCAGCCGGTATTTGTGCCGGCATCAAGGCCAGCGGCAATGCTGATATGGCTCTTCTGAAGAGTGAAAAGGCTGCACGCTGCTTCGCTGTTTTCACAACCAATAAGGTTAAGGCTGCCCCGGTCCTTTACGACAAAGCAGCCTTGGAACACGCTCACTTTGCTTCTGCTGTTATCGTGAACAGCGGTAACGCAAATGCATGCACTGGCGAACAGGGTTACAAGGATGCCGAACGCATGGCTGCTCTTACCGAAGAAGCTCTCGGCCTTACTCCGAAGAGCGCTCTCGTTTGCAGCACCGGCGTTATTGGTCACCTGATGCCCATGGACAAGATCGAAGCTGGTATTCCTCGCTTGGTGGAAAAGCTTCGCGCTGATGCTTCCGAAGAATTCGGCCGCGCAATTCTTACTACTGACTTGGCTTTGAAGAGCCACGCTGTTGAAATCCAGACCGAAAAGGGTGTGGTCACCATCGGTGGCGCCTGCAAGGGTAGTGGCATGATCCACCCCAACATGGCTACCATGCTGGCTTTCATTACCACTGACCTTGGTTTGCCTATCGACTTCTTTGCTGAATTCCGTGCAAACATCGCAGACTCCTTCAACGCTATTACCGTTGATGGCGACACCAGCACCAACGATACTTGCATCCTCCTTGCCAACGGCATGAGCGGCATCAAGTACGAAGATCTTACCTTGTCTGAACAGGGCGAATTCCGCGCAGCTCTCACCATGATTATGCAGAGCCTCGCTAAGGATATCGTTCGCGACGGTGAAGGTGCTACTAAGCTTATCGAACTCCGCATTGAAAAGGCTGAATCCCACGAAGAAGCTTTGAAGATGGCTCGTTTCATCGGTACCAGTAACTTGGCCAAGTGCGCCATGTTCGGCGAAGACCCCAACTGGGGCCGTATCCTGAGCTCTGCTGGTTCCAGCGGCTGCAACATGGTTGCTGAACATACCGACCTTTACTTCGGCGATGTCCAGGTTCTTGAAGGCGGCCGTCCGGTGCAGCTTTCCAAGGAACAGATGGATGCTCTTCATGCGGTTGTTCGTCAGCGTGAATACAAGGTTACCTTGGTGCTGAACATCGGTCATGCTAGCGCTAGCGCATTCACTTGCGACTTGAGCTACGACTATGTGAAGATCAACGCTGAGTACACAACGTAATTTTTGCCGTTCGTCTGTAAAAAAAGCCTCGGGTAAAACCGAGGCTTTTTCGTTATTCTTGAGGATCGCTTTTTAGCAAGGCTTCGTCTATGTCAAGAAGCCCAGGAACGAGATGCTTGTCGCTTTGTTTTGCGCCGAGTTGAACCAATTTACCACAGGTGGTGATGATGCTTTGGCCACGAGGGCTAAGTTTCTTTTCTCCGTCTTCATAGGCGCTTTGTGCCTTGTTCAGTGCTGCCCCAATAGCTTGATATTTTTCCATAAACAGGCCTACACGTTCAATCATTTCATTTGCCAGTTCAAAGACTTGTTCGTGGTTCTGCGCTTGGGCGATTTGGGTCCAGGTAAGATCAATCATGCGAAGCGCTGCGTACAAGGTCTGTTCATCTACAATGTACACGTGCTTTGCCATGGCGTCGCGCCATAGGGACGGTGCTTCGTTCAATGCGGTCCATAGGGCTGCTGAATGGGGTACGAACATGATAACATAATCCATCTTGACCTTGGGTGCCATGATGTAGGAGGAATAATCCTTTCGGGAAAGCTCGTCTACATGTTTCTTGAGGCTGGTAACGTGGGCAGCCAGGGCTGCTGCACGCTGTTCCTCTGTTTCTGCATTGACGAAGTCCATAAAGGCTGTCATGGAAACCTTGGAGTCGATGATGACTTCGCGCCTGTTGTCCAAATGGAGGATGAAATCGGGACGGAGGCTATGGCCTTTTTCGTTTTTGATAAGGTTGCCTTGTGAATCTCGCAGGGTTTCCTGGGAATCGTAGTGGGCTCCTTGTCCATCAAGAAGATCCTTGAGAACGGTTTCGCCCCAGTCGCCCTGAATTTTGGAGCTATGCTTAAACACACGGCTTAGTTCTTCGGCGCTGGCTTTTGCATTTTCGCTCATTTTGATGGCGTTTTCAATTTGGGTTTTCAAAGCCCCGCTTAATTCAGAGTGCTCTTTGGTGGAAACCTTCATGGCTTCTTCCATCTTTTTGATGGTTTCCTTCAGAGGGCTTACGATTTGCTCCATATTCTGGCCATTGGTCTTTGCAAATTCCTGTTGGCGTTGCTTAAGCATTTCATCTGTGGCAATTTTCAATTGCTCCTGAACCTTGGCGATGGTTTCGTCAAAGCGAAGTTGCTGTTCCTTCAGGGCAAAATCTCTCAATTCCTTGGACGACTGTAGTTGCGCCTGCAAAAGGGCTTGCTTATTGCGAGAGGCTAGAATGCCGATGATGACGCCAAGAATTGCGCCGAGGATTATGCCGATGATGATGGGTAAAATTTCCATGAACGATTCTCCATTTACACTTGTAAATCTATTATCGTAAAATGGCACTGGAATGACAAAAAGAAAACTCCCGGAAAAATTCCGAGAGCTTAAGTTTTTATCAAAGACTACTAGGTTTCCGACTTAGGAATTAAAAATCGGAATTCGTAACCTGCAATTTGTAATTCGCAATTCGTAATTAGAATCTAGTCCTTGATGCAGCGGAGACTTGCTGCGTGTTCGGGCTTGAACTTCTCGAACTTGGCAATGTCCTTGTCGTGGAAGAAGGTGAGGACTTCTCCGTTGCTAACCCAGAAATAAGCCTTTTGACCCGCGCCTTCAAACTTACGGTCCTTGAGGGCTACATCACTCTTGGCGAAATGACCGCCACCGGCCTTTGCGCCAAAGCCCAGTTCATCCTTGCCGTTGCCGTAGTTTGCGGTTCCCTTCAGCGGGTCCCAACCATAGCCAGCCTTGAGGGCAATACCTGCTTTAGTTTCTACGCTAGCGTAGGTCAGCAAGACTTGCCACTCATCCTTGGATGGCATATGGAATCCTTCAAGACAAGCCTTCTGTGCGTTTTCGAAATCGTATAGGCGTCCCCAGTGGTTGCACTGTGCGCAGAGAGAACCGCTAGCGGTAGCGTAGTTCATGTTTTCCGCAGTCCAGAGCTGGGTGCCGATGCGAATCCATTCGTAGGAAATGCCATCGCGAGGATCCTTGTAGCTGCCGCTTGTGGCCGGGTTGCCATCTTCGCCGTAGTATTCGCCGAATTCAATTTGCTTGTTCTGCTTGTAGTTTGCCTTGGAGGCCATCTTGCCGTTCTTATGGTAACGGGTTACAAGACCTTCGATGTAGCCGTCTTCGTAGTTGTACTCAGCCTGCAAGGTGCCGTCTTCGTAGTATTCCTTGGAAACTCCCTGGCGACGGTCGTTTACGTAAGAGGCTTCACGCTTGACATTGCCGTTTTCGTAGAATTCCTTTTCAGGACCTTGTTTCTTGTTGTCTACGTAAGTTGCTTGGGAACGGATCTTTCCGCTGGGGTAGGTTTCCGTACGGATGTCGTCTCCACAAGCAGACAAGGTGGATAGTGCAAAAATGCAACCGACAATGGGCAACATCTTGGTGAACTTGTTCATTCTTAACTCCCGTTTTTTTTAGAAAGAAATTTTGCCTGCGGTAGCAAGCAAACCGATCATGTATAACATGCCGTCGTAGTATCGCCAAATTCTGCAAGGCACGGAAAGCGCCGCAAGATCTTTGACAAAGGGTTTGAGAAGGGCGTCGTCTGCGCTCAAAACCTGGGTGGCTGCTGCGTTCATTGCAATAACACCCGGGGTTGCGGCTCTTCCCTGGCGGGGGAATGCGCCGCCGTCTACAGAGTAGTCTGCAAGGTAGGGTCGATTGCTTTCGCAGAAGAAAAGGATTCTTTCGCAAATGTCCTTTTCGCACTTGTGGCCGCGGAACAAGGCGTAGTCCAGGCCAAGGTTCATGGCAACTCGCCATGCGTCACCACTGAAGCAGTTGCTTTCGGGGTACCAGGGGGTTGCGCGCGGAGTGCCGTCAAATTCTGAGTATTCGGAGCAAAGACCTGTTTCGAAGTGGGCTGCTTTCTGGATGTACTCAATACTCTTGTCTGCAATGGATAGCCATGTGTCGTCGCCGGTGGCTTCTGCAAACGCGCGGTAGAAGGCGATGGTGTGGTAACTGGGGTCGGTAAAGTCGTTGCCGGTGACCGGGGAAAAACGAACCATGAGGCGTTTCGGGTCGATAATGGGTCGGACTTCTCCGTTGTCGGGTTTGTTCCGCATCCAGTTGATCAGTTCTACGGCCTCCTGCTTGAGTTCCGGACGCCCAAATTTTTCGGCGGCAATAAGCAAGGCCATGGCAAAATATTCTTCGCCATCGGGGGCTGCTCCTGGATCCATCATGCTGAAATCAGTGGTGGATACCTGCCAGGAAAAATAACCCTGGTGAGGACCGTCGTTGTTGCGTAAATAACGCTTGGTAAAATTCCAGAGTTTGTCGAACTGCTTTTCGTGACCGGTGAGAGCGCAGATGTACATGCCGTAGCTCATGCCCTCGGAACGGATATCATCGTGGCCGATATCTACGATGTAGGACATGTCGTCGGAAGCATCGAAGCAGACTCTTTCATCTATGGGATCGCCTTCAAAAAGCTTGCTATAGGCATTTTGAATCAACTGGTTAGCAAAGTTCGGGCCGTAACCCGCTTCAACAAACATGTCTCTTGGCTTAAATCGTTCCATAGAAGTCCCTTTTTTATTCCCCAAAAACTTGCTACTAAGATAAATAAATTCATATCTTTGTAAGGAGGTTTTTTATGTCAGATATGTTGATTTTAGGTTATGGTCCGGCTGGTGTTTCTGCCGCCTTGTATGGTTTGCGCTCAAATCTGGAGGTTCAGCTAGTGGGAAAGGATAGTGGATCCCTCCAGAAGGCCCATTTGATTGAAAATTACTATGGCTTGGAAAAGCCTCTGACTGGTTCCGAACTTGTGGAAGTGGGCAAGAAGCAGGCCCTGGCACTTGGGGCCCGGATTGCCGAAGATGAAATCACAGACCTGATGTTTGATGGTTCTGAATTTGTTGCTACAGGCCTGAAGGGAGAATACCGCGGCAAGGTTTGCATTATGGCTACGGGTTCTGCCCGTAAAAAGCAGCCTCTTGCCGGTATGGCAGAAATGGAGGGTCATGGCGTCAGCTACTGCGCTGTTTGTGATGCCTTTTTCTATCGTCAGAAGAACGTGGCCGTTCTCGGTTCTGGTGAATACGCTCTGCACGAAGCTACTGAACTTTTGCAGGTGGCTTCTAGCGTGACCTTGCTTACCAATGGCGAACCGCTGAGCGCTCAATTCCCTGAAACCATTAAAGTTGAAACCCGCAAGTTGAAGGGCTTGGTAGGTGAGGGTGTTTTCAAGGGCGTTACCTTTGATGACGAAAGTGTCGGCGAATTCGACGGTCTGTTCGTGGCTCTTGGCAGCGCGAATTCGACGGACCTGGCTCTGAAGGCAGGTGCTGCTTTTGATCAGGGTAAACTTGTACTGGACGAAAACTTGATGTCTACTGTACCTGGGCTCTATGCTGCAGGCGATTGTACCGGTGGCGTTCTCCAGGTTTCTGTGGCTGTTGGCGAAGGTGCTAGAGCAGGTCTCGCTGCAATTAAATATTTGCGAGAGAATCGATAATTGTTGCGGCTGCTGGTTTGATTATTGCGCCTGATGAATAAACCGTCGCCGCAACCATTGGAATTTTGAATAAAGTAAATCCGCCGAGCGCTTAGTTGGATTGATGCGTCGAATCACTCTTCTCACGAATCCTGATAAATGCAACTTGCATTGCCCTCTTTGCTTTTTGAATCAGCGGGGGAGTGACTTTGGCATGGGTGAAATGAGTTGGGATGTGGCCAAAGCTGCTGTGGAAAAGTATGCCGCTGAAAACGCCTCGAGCTCGAGGAATGCTGCTGAAAACGCTTCACGTTCGGGACTGCGCGAAGTGATTCCCAGTACCATGGGGGAACCTTTACTTTATTCGTACTTTGAAGAGCTATTGAACCTTTGTGTGGAACGTGGCATTTCGCTTAACTTGACCACCAACGGAACGTTTCCAGGAATCTGGGGAACTGACGAAGGAATGCGTAGGCTGCTGAAGGCTTGCAATGACATTAAGGTTAGTTCCTTGGCTTCGGAATGCTTTGGGGATTGGAAACGTAACATAGAACGACTGGTTGAAATCCGGAAGAACTTTGCAAATTTGACGGAGCCTGCCGCAACCATATCCCTTCAAGTAACGCTTCACAAGGAAAACTTGATGATGATTCCTGAAATCATAGCCTGGGCGGAAGCCATCGGCATCGAACGCATCAAATGGAATACTGCAGTGTTCTTGAGCGTTGCGCCGGTCGCGCTGCGGGAACGCTATGCTTTGCCTTTGGAACGAGTATCGGAAATTCGCAATTATGTAAAAGGCTTTGCAGCACTTGGTTCTCGCGTGAAGCATGAAGGAAACTTGTTCTTTGAAAGGCGAGGAAACGAAACTGCGCAAGGTTCCGTGCAAAGCTCGAATGGAGAAATCTGCGGTTTTGACGATGAACTTTGGATTCTTCCGGATGGTTCTGAACAGCACTGCCCTAATCCGGAAAGACGTTTCGGAAATAGGAATGCGCCCGAGGCGCTTTGCGTAAACTGCCCCATGAGACGCTAGTGCATTTCTATCTTTGCGGGAAAACTTGAAGGCCCTATGATTCGTTATCTTGTTCACATCACTTTGTCTGTACTGCTGGCAACTCCCGTTTTGGCAGCTAAAACACCCTCCAAGAAATCTGCGAAGGCTAAACCAGCGACTGCATCTGTTGCGAAGGCTCCCAAGGCTAATCAGCTGGTGGATTCCCGCGACAAGCAGAAGTATCGCACCGTTACAATCGCAGACCTTGAATGGATGGGCGACAACCTCAATTACGAAACCGCCGGCAGTTCCTGTTACAAGGATGAAGAGGATCAATGCATGGCCTATGGCCGCCTGTATACTTGGGACGCCGCTAAAAGTGCGTGCCCCGCGGGATTTCGCCTGCCTACCCATGAGGATTTTGAAAGTCTTTGGACTGCTGCCGGCGCCGATTTCAATGCGGGCTATCTGCTGAAAACGGATTATGGCTGGAACGGCGACACCAATGGTAACGATACTTTGAAATTCAGCGCCATGCCTGCAGGCAACCGCTTTGACGACGAAACCTATGGCAACATGATGAAGTTCGCCTTCTTCTGGAGTGCCGATGATTCCTCCGAAGGCATCGCCGAAGGTAGCGCCCGCGTGTGGTATCTGACTTCCAAATCCATGGCTTTCGGCTACATGTCCAAGCCCAAGGATTTCGGTTTCTCCGTAAGGTGCGTTCGAGAAAAGTAATTCCCAGCCAGATTTGCGACAATCGTACATCATTTTGCAACGAAAAGGCCCGCCTCAAAAGCGGGCTTTTTTTATAAAACAAGAATTATGTTTCATATAAAACAAAATTATTAATGTTTATTAAAAACTTTGAAATTTTATTAAAAATTATGCTTTTTGTTCTATAAAATTGTTGTTTTTTATAAAATTCTTAGCTATATTGGTTCTTGATGAGACCTATAATCGAATATAAAGATTACCGTGTTTATATAAATGATTATTACCGGGAACGCAAGGAACGTTCCGGATTTACTTGGCGTGAATTTGCGAAGGTTGCGGGTTATGCTTCGGGTTCTTATTTGAAACTTGTGTGTGGTGGAAAGACTCGTCTCACTCAAGAGGGAGCTGCAAAGACTGCTGAGGCCATGGGGCTTGCTGGTTATGAACAGAAATATTTTCTGTTGATGGTGGAATATAACGATGCTAAAGGTCGCGAAGAAAAACGGACCGCTTTCGAAAAAATGATTACCTTGGGAAAGGAACATAAGGTAAAAATCGCAGGCGATGAATTCTTCAATTACTTTTCGTCTTGGCGTAATCCGGTACTTCGCGAATTGGTGCCGGCAATGCCTAATGCCAAACCTTCTGAAATTGCTGATCAGTGCTATCCAAGAGTCAGTGCTGCGGAAGTTGTAGAAACAATCAAGTTTTTGAAGGATCGCGAATTGCTATGCCAAGATAACGAAGGCTGTTATCATTTGACTGACCGCGTGATTTCTACGGGTCCGATGGATGTGGTGCCTGAAGCTGTTCATGCAATGCAGTTGGAAATGGCTGAACTGGCAAAGAATGCCTTGATGGATTTGCCCATAACGGAACGAAACTTTAGCGGTCTCACTCTTGGAATTACGAAAAAAGCCTACGGAAAGATTCTTGAAGAAATGGCGGAGTTCCGTAGAAGAGTTATTGCGATCGCAACAGACGATGATGAAACAGATCAGGTTTATCGATTGAACTTGCAACTGTTTCCGTTGACAAAATCTTTGAATGATTAGGAGGAACCTTTTATGAAATACTTGAATAACATGCTATGCTTGGTGGGTTTGTGTGGACTTGCTTTCTGGGCCTGCGGCGACGATAAGACCGCAGGCGGAGTTACTGAAGAAACTCAGGGTATTGCCATTGTAGACAAGACCGTTTCCGGTGTATCTCAGAAAGGACCGTTTGTGAAAGGCTCTAGTGTTCATCTTTATGGACTTAATCCTAGAACTCTTGCACAGACTGGTTCCGTTTTTATGGGAAAGGTTAACAGCGACAAGGGTGATTTCTCTTTCTCGGATGTGAACCTGAAATCACAATATGTCTTGCTGGAAGCGGATGGCTTCTACCGAAATGAAATTACCGGCGAAAAATCAAATGCTCCCATAACGCTTCTTGCTGTATCGGATTTGAGTAAACGAGAAACAGTGAACATTAACCTTTTGACAAACATCTCTTTTGACCGAGTTCTTTACCTAGTAAAGAATGGAATGTCTGTTGCGCAAGCAAAGAAACAGGCGGAAGAGGAAGTTCTGAAAGCCTTCTATATGGATAATGTTCAAGCCGATTTTGAAGACCTGAATATTTTCAACGAGGAAGAAGGTGACGCAGCTTTGTTGGGCATTTCAATTTTGCTGCAGCAGGGTTGTAACCAAATAGCGATGTTGCAATCGCGATCCGAGGCTGATCTGGTTGCATTGATGTCTGATATTTCGTTGGACCTGGAGAAGGATGGCTTGTGGAACAACGATTCTGTGAAAACCCAAATTGCAGACTGTTTCTCTAGCAGCAATCCGGATTTCTATATGGCTGAATATAGACGACATATTGAGTCCTGGAATTTGGGGGCTGCTTCTAATTTTGAAAAGTACGCACATCGCTACTGGTGGTATAATTATGGTTTAGGAGATTGCAGCGAAAAGAATCGAGGTGAAACAAAGCCTAATTTGAACGCTATTAGTTCGAATGCGAATTCAACATTCACTTGTGACGAAAATGGTTGGCGAGAAGCAACAGATAAGGAAATTAAGGATTATCAGATCGATGCTCAGAGAAAATTAGATACCGAAGGCTGGGATAACGACGCCGAAGCTGGGGAAATCCGTCATGGTGATGTTGATCCTAGGAGGATCTATGTTTTTGATGGCGAAAAATGGTTTGCTGGTGATGATGTGGATTCCATAATGATCGCCAATGGTGGTGCTGCCTGTGCTGTTCACAAGAAACCTGGACAATCAACGTCGGATAAAATTGCTGCAGTGTGGGATACAAGTTCCGTGACCTACCTGAATCAGTATTTCGTCTGTGACTCCGCTACAGGTCATTGGAATGAGGCTCCTATGATTTATACCAATACCGTTGACTTGAGAGATAGTTGCCGTAAACTTACCGAGCCAACGCTGTTGAATGGAACCGTGTACAGGAACAACGTGTATTGGTGCGCTGACGGGGTGATTCGCGAATTCAGTGCCGTGGAAAAGGCTGTGGAAAATCAAGTCTGCGACGAGAATAATATCGGTGAGTATGTCTTGAAAACTTTAGGGGTTGGAACCCAGTATGAAAAGATCACTTATGCTCGTTGTTCACGAAATGGTTGGATGGTTGATGAACCTTTATGTAAGTCAGAATATTGTACTACAAATTGTTTAACATTTGAAAAAGTTTGTACCGATGGTCAATTGAAATGCTTTACTGTAAACAATGCTTTTTCGGGAACTTTGTTGAAGTGCAATGAAAACTTGAAGGATTCTGTTGTTTTCGTAGAATCTCCGGCTTATACCCGAATGTATAGTTTTCATGGAGGCTGTAATGGAAATGAAACTGTGCAAGCTATAAGTGGGGGCAATCCGATGGGTTCGGGCGCGGTTAGTGATACTGTCGTGTGCGACGGCCAAAAATGGCGTAAGTACGAAGAATAAATAGCTCGTATAACTTTTTGGAATAACAAAAAAAAGACCCGCATTGCTGCGGGCCTTTTTAATAGGTGAACTGCGGGTCGCTACGCGACTCTCGGCTTAGTCCTCTTGACGCCTACGGCGTCCCGGACGTGCGCCTCGGATATGCGAACGAGTAAACTCGTTCGCGCATCACTCGGCTTAGTCCTCTTCAACCGGCTTCTTGGAGAGCTGCTTTCTCTTGATGGGATCCAGCTCGGTCTTGCGGAGGCGCAGCACTTCCGGAGTGACTTCGATGCATTCGTCTTCGTTAATGAAGGTGACGCATTCTTCCAAAGTTAGGCGGCGGTACGGAGTCAACTGAATCATGTCATCAGCGGACTTGGAACGCATGTTGGTGAGGTGCTTACCCTTGGTAACGTTAACGGTAATATCGACGTCACGGTTGTGTTCACCCACGATCATGCCCGGATAAACTTCTGCACCCGGTCCGATGATGAGGTAGCCGCGATCTTCCAGGTTGGAAAGAGCGTAGCTTGCAGCTTCACCCGGTTCCTTAGCGATGAGCACGCCGTTGATACGGGCGGGAATTTCTCCCTTGTACGGTTCGTAACCCTTGAAGATGGACTGGGAAACTGCATAACCCTTGGAGAGGGAGAGGAGCTTCGGACGGATACCGATAAGGCCGCGGGACGGAACGTTGAATTCCAAAGTGACGCGATCGTTTTCATCGGTTGTCATGTTGGTCATTTCGCCCTTACGGGTCTGGATTTCCTGGATGCAAGCGCCAGAGAATTCGCTGGGCACTTCAACCTTGAATTCTTCAACCGGTTCCAAGAGCTTGCCATTTTCATCGTTCTGGAAAATCACCTGGGGAGAACCGATGGTGAATTCGTAAAGTTCACGACGCATGTTTTCGACCAGGATGGTCAAGTGGAGAATACCACGGCCGGACACCTTGAAGTTGGATGCGCCGTCAGCCTTTTCCACCAAGAGGGCCGGGTCAGCCATGTGTGCGCGTTCCAGACGTTCCTGGAGCTGGTTACCAGTCATGAACTTGCCGCCGTACTTACCAGCCAAGGGGGAGGTGTTCACGGTGAACATCATGGAGATGGTGGGCGGGTCGATATGGATACGGGGAAGTTCCTGAGGATTCTTCGGATCGGACAGGGTATCGCCGATGTCGAAGTTGTCGAAACCTGCCAAAAGAACGATGTCGCCCGGACCGGCTTCTTCAACCGGCTGCGGAGAAAGACCGTCGTAGCGGAGAACCTTCTGGAGACGGACATTCTTGAACTTGCCGTCGGCAGTGGACTGTGCAACAGTCAGACCCGGCTTGAAAATGCCGTTCTGGACGCGGCCCACGGCCAAGCGACCAAGGAAGCCGGAGTATTCCAGAGAAGTGATCTGCATGAGGGGTTCTGCATTCGGATCGCCCTTGGGAGCCGGGATGCGTTCGATGATCTTGTCCATCAAGATGGAGAAGTCGCCATCCGGGTCTTCCATTTCTGCCTTGCAGATACCGCGACGGCCGGAACCGAACACCTTGTCGAAGTCCAACTGTTCTTCAGTTGCATCGAGTTCGCAGAACAGGTCGAAGACCTTGTCCAGTGCGCCGTGGGGATTACAACCGTCACGGTCGATCTTGTTCACAACGACGATAGGAATAAGGCCCATCTGAAGAGCCTTCTGGGTCACGAAACGGGTCTGGGCCATAGGACCTTCGAAAGCGTCCACCACCAGGATAACACCGTCAACGGTACCGAGAACACGTTCCACCTGACCACCGAAGTCAGCATGCCCCGGGGTATCCACGATGTTCACGCGGTAGCCCTTGTACATCACGTTGGTGTTCTTGGAAAGGATGGTAATGCCGCGTTCGCGTTCCAGGTTGTCGGAGTCCATCACGCGTTCATTGACTTCTTCACCTTCGTGGAAAGTTCCGCACTGCTTGAGGAGCTGGTCCACCAGGGTGGTTTTACCGTGGTCAACGTGGGCGATAATGGCTACGTTTCTGATTTTAGACTGATCCATAGGGCCTCTTTAAATAAGAGATGTTGTATTTTTTTTGCGCGCAAAGATAGAAAAATGCCATATATATGGCAAGTTTTTAGAAGGAGTTTTACTATATTTGGGTCACTATGGCAAAGAATATTGAAGATTTTGAAGATGAAGAAATGGACGAATCCGCCGAAGCTTTCCTCGCGGATGAAGCTGAAAGTTCTGCCCCTGTAGTTCGTGACTATAGCGATCGCCGTATCCTCATTTGGGAAGAAGACGATACTCGTCGCGAAACTTGCCTCGAAGTGCTTACCGATTTGCTGGTTGGCGCTACTTTCAAGGCTGTAAAGACCGAAGCCGAAGCCCAGGAACAGCTTGAAAACGATGACTGGGATACCTTTGTTGTGGACTTCTACACTGATGGCGTTTCTTCCAGTGAATTCGTCAAGAATGCCAACAATTATCCGGGTTCCATCCTGGTTGCCATTAACATGGCTCCGCTGACTCTTCAGGAAGAACGCGATCCGGCTCGCACAGAACTCCTCCGTCGTCTCTTCGACGTGGAACGTGCAAACACCCAAATTCACGCGTAGAGTAACGCGCATACTTGTCTGCAACAGTTAAGTTTAAGAAGCCCCGCGGCAATCGCTGCGGGACTTCTTGCTTTTTACGGAGAAAACTTCATTTTAATCGCAGAAGGATAGTTTTCCTGGGGTTGGCGTGCCCAAGCACCAGGCACTGGAGTCTTGTCTACTTTCCCATCGGTCTATGTTCAGCTGGCCGCTGCTTCCGTACTTGCTGGAACCCATGGCGGGGACCACGTTGGTGTGGAGAGAGTCCGGTGTGCTGGAATAGTAAAGGGAATCCAGTGTGATTCCGTCGCACTTCAATATGACCTGTCCCTTGCTGTTGCCCATGTCCACCCATCCGTCGGTATTGACGAATAGGGGTGGAGTATTCTTTCCGTTGGGATTGCCGAGAACGATAACTTGGCTTGGGGCAATTTCGCTCACGGTCAGGGGGAAGTGCTTGGTGGACGATGAACTGGTGATGCCCAGGCTACAGTCGTCAAGAATCAATGTGTCCAGGCTGCCGTTGTAAATTTCCACGAATTCGAACTGGGTCGTGTCGTTGGTACTTGGTGCGGAGAAGTATTCCGTGATGAGGATTTCTTCGGCCTTGGGCTTTCGGTAACCGGCTGGCAGCGGAAGAGACAACTCGATGTTTTTATCTGCCGCCGCCTGAATGGCTAGGTCCACCTGGGCACGCAAGGATTTCAGCTGGAGGCTGGGTACGGGGCTGTCTTCGGTGAGGTCAAACGTGTCGGACAGTTCGTAGATTGTCTTGTTGTTGGAATCCTTTAGTGCGATGGTAATATTGTAGGTTTCTCCAAGCTTAAGGCTGTTGCTTTTGAATACACCTCGGTTTGCAGAAAATTCCATGGGGATGGTGTAGTTTTCGCTCTTCGAGGTGAGTTTCATTTCGCCGCTGTGAATGCCGGCTTCGTTATGCAGGCCCAAGGGAACGTCGATGTAGACGAACCCAACGATGGCGTGCATCTTGATGTTGAGATTGACGGTGGATCCTGCCTCGAGCTTGGTCTCAAGTTCGCCTACTTGCATAAGAGTTCCGTTGGCGTAGATTTTCGCCTTGAAACTCCAGTGGTCGCTAGGGAACAGTTCCATGCTGAAAGCCGCGTCCTCCGTGGAATGGACGTAGTGCAAAGTGTCTGCGCCATAGCAGTCCAGTACAAGACTGTCCAGCAAGGGCGTGGTTGCGTAATCCAGTTTTAAGGCGACATTTGCGATGTTGCCTTCTACCATGACTTCGCTACTTTGTATGGACTTGTCGTTGCCACAATTCCAGATGGTTGCGGCGCAAAGGGCTGCAGTTGCTGTTTTGAACAACGTAGCCTTGTTTACTTTTGGTATTTGCATTTTTCCTCCATGTTGTAAAATGCGCTATCATTAACACGCAGGAAAAATTTTTTCGGGCACTTTTTTTTGAAAAAAATTGATTATGTCGCTTTTTGCGCGATTTTTTGGTGGCTATAATCTACAAATGCAATTTCTTTTGGCCATTTTCCTGGCGATTGCCTTGAAGTTTGGCGGCGCAGGCTTTGTCTTGGCGGAGAATTTTTACCAGGGCACTGGGGGAAATGCCAAAAGCTGCTGCTGCGGCCTTGGTGTCGCCGCCCTTGGAACACATGATGTCAAAAACATGGGCTATGAAAAGGGGAAACTGCGGATTGGACGGTTGAATGTGCCCGTTGCTTCCGGGAAAGCGCATTTCCGGGTTTGCAGGCTCTTCGCGAACTTGTAAAGCCAAGGCCATCTGCATTCTATGCAGTGCATGGGTCTTATTTTCCAAGGCGCTTCTCCCTTCGCAGGATTTGATTTCTAAATTGAATTCACGAAGTGTAAGCAAGACTCCCGTATTTGTCTTGTTTCGGTGCTGGCCACCGGGACCGCTGCCCTGGTACCCTTTGAGGGTGCAGGCTCGCAAAAGTTCGTCGAGAGTCATTTTAAGGTAGGTATCGCGATGCATGTACTGAAAAATAAAATAGTTGCAGCCGCTGTCATCGGCTCCTTGGCATTTTTTGCCGGTTGTGCAGGAACTTCTAACGGTTCTGCCGACGGTGCAAAAAAGGAAAGTTCTTCCTTCATGGATGAATCCGCTTCTGTAAAGGATGCAAAGCATCAGGGACAGGAACAGGATAAGCAGGCCATGCTTGAAAACATGTTCCAGGAATTTATTGCCGCCACCCGTACGGATACTCCGGCAGAACAGCTCTTGGCCATGATGACCGATACTTCTGAATATTGGTTGGATACTTTGGAAAATCGTGCCAAGGTCTATACTTCCGAAGATTTGGACAATAGCCAGTTCTACGAAGTCTTTGCAATTCTTATGTATCGTCTTTATGAACGTGAACATTTGTTCGAAGTTTCTGAAGACCGCATGCTTTGGCTCCTTATGTCCAAGGAAGGACTTTTTCAAAAATTCACAAATTTGAAGCTGGGCCCCATGAAGGTGAAGAACGATCGTGGAAGCATTGGTCTTGCCAGCAGCCCCGAAGTTCCCATTATGCTTTTCGAATGGGATGACACCGCATGGAAGCTGAACCTTGCAGAAACCATTCCGCTGATTACAAAGGGCATGGAAGCCACAGCATCCAAGAAAAACTGGAGCAACAAGAAACTTGCTCTGTACTGGATTGACAATGAATATCATATGCAGTACAGCCGTTTGGATGAATCTCTTTGCGAACCTATTGGATTTTAGGCCTGAGGCTCCAGGTTCGAGGCCCGAGAAATGATTTTTAGAATGAAAATTTGGTGTGCAGTGTTGCTGGCTGCTGCAATTTGCATTGCGGCTCCGACGAAGTCTAGCAAGAATGCTCCCGCGGCATACACTTCAGGTTCTGCGAAAATTGTTGGTGCCGTAGACTCCAAGACACCTTTTGACGGAGGCCGTCTTTTCGCAGTACTGGATTCTATGGGCGGTTCTGGTACATGGATGGAATGGGACGTGAACAGCGTCCGTGACCCGTCGTTGATGGACGTCATTGATCCGATGCTGAAGGCGAACAATAAACCGGAAATGGTCTGGGTGATTGTTGAACGCACAAAACCTTTGGTTGCGGTTCTTTTGCAAAAGGGACGTGGCGAAGTTATCATATTCTATGAACTTCAGAAACTGGACGCTACACCGGTTCCTCTTGAAATTAACCCGGTGCTTTCCCCGGACGTGGTGTTCCGCGATTACGAACAAATTTCTGAAACAGAATTTGTTCACAGGGACAAGAAAAATTTAAAGGTCCTGGTAACGCCCAAGAGTATTAGATTTTCATATACAATAGGCGGGGAAGATCCGTTGCGAATTCCTCCCGACTATTCCTCCAAGACTTTTGTTGAAAAAAGCTCCGTGTTGAGGGATTTCGAGGACTACTTCAAGTATGAATATTCCTTGATGCTCAGGGCTTTTGTCCAGTCTACTCGAGCTATTTTCAATTGGCAGCCTTGGCATTGGTATTTGAAGGAATGGAATGGCAAGTTTATGATGCCTCGTGCTGAATTGGAAGCCATTCTTTCTAGCGGAATTACTCCTCAGTCCTTTACATTGTTTTCTGCAAAAACAAAGAAAGGGGAGACTATCCAGTTTAATACCAATGGAAGCGGTTTTTCTGAACTAGTTATAACTCGCCCTTAGTCAAATTTTGTATTTTGGAAGGGTGAAAATTTTAAGCTCCTATATTCGTTTTGTTGCTGCGATGGCGTTGCTTGCAATGCCGTCCTTTGCGGCCAAGATTGTTGAAGATTCCAGGACGAAATTTATTCTTGATGACGAAGTCCTGGAGTCTAGCACCCATGCTTGCGAAAATGGCTCAAAGAAAGAAGGACGCTACCTTCCGGAACGCGCACTCTACCTTGATGACAACGCGGTCCCTTACAGAAATTACTTTGTTGCTCTGCCTTCAAATAATGCACCATCAGTTTCCGTAATAGATTTGAAAACGGTTGCCTTGGGCAAAGCCTATTGCAAGGATGTGCCGCTGAATTATTTGCCGGTGACTGCGTCGACTCCGGTTTACAAAGACGGTCTTTGGATAACCGAAGTTCGTGTCCCGCTCATTTTGCAACAGGGTGCTTCTGCTTCGATTCGCAAGAGCTTTAGACTTCGAGTTGATTTCAACGGAACTGCAAATGGCGTCAATCCGGGAAAAAGAGCTCTGTCTCGCGTAGAAAACCAGGCTGGAGCCTCTCGTTTCGGTGTTTCGCAGACGACTCTCCGTAAGGGCCTTCGTAAAGCCGCTGCGGATCAAATGGCTAATGTTTCCCTTCTTGCAGAATTCATTCTTGGTGATAAAAATATTGCCACTTTTTCTGAAGACGGTGTTTATGCCGTAGAATATAAGACCATCCGTAATGCTTTGGCTTCTAAGCTGCGTCAAGGTGAACTTGAAGGCGTCAAGGTGGATGAAATCTGCCTGTTTGGCGCTTCTCCAGATACGTTGGCTGATATGGGACCTAACGAGGCTCTGCGCAATCCTAATCAGCTGTTTGAAATGCCTATTGAAATTAGGGACCACTCCTCTGACGGTTCTTCGCCTGATGGTATTTTCGGTAATGGCGACTCTCTGATCTTTGTGGGCTATGGCAATGCTTTCTGGAAGCGTTTTGATAAGGAGGATCCGTCTTTTGTTAATGGAAAGATGGACTATTTCCATTCTTACTCTCCTTATTCCTACTACCAGCACTTTGTGTTTGGCCGAAAGGTCGGTGGAAAAGGTCTTCGCCTGAAGGATAAGCTTAAGGCTCCTGCAGCATTCGGAAAGAATGTAGAATGGATGCGCTATGTTCGTGCGGAAAAGGATGTTCTTCTTCGTGATACTTATTATGGTCGATCTCTGAATTGGGAGTCTTCTTCCGGCAAGGAATGGTTCTGGTTGTGGCATGACAGAGGTGAAGTCACGGAAGTGCCTTCGTCAGTTTTGAATACCTCGGAAACGGTGAACTTGCCTGGCATGGTCAAGGATGGCCGCCAGTATGTCGGCGTAACATTCTTCCCCCATCGATCCTTGTATGCTATGGGTGAGGGGGTAAACCAGACCCCGGACAAAAGGCTGTCTTCCAAGAGCTATGAAGAGCGAATGAGTAGAATTCGTTTTGCCTTTGATGTGAACGGCGCTTCTGCGGATTCTTCAACATTGACTCTTTTGCCTGCTGGAAATTATAGGGTTGATAATCCTAACTTGAAATCCTCTGGAAATGAATATTCCATGACGATGCAGAAGAACGATCGTCAGTATGACCGCTTTGATGGCTATACTGTAGCGTACCAATGGAATCCTGTCGTGGATAGTGCTGAATGGCTTCTTCCGGGAGCGGTTTCTGGAGTTATTAAAATTCCAGTAGAGTCTGGTGTTCAAGTGATGAAGTTCAAGAATTACCAGCCGATGGGACTTCTCTCTGTGACTGACGGCTTTGCGAAGGACAGTGTTTCTGCAGACGATGACGTCCGCTACCTTGCTTACCGTGAGAAGGCTTATCGTTCGACATTGGACGTTTCGGGCTTGGACAAAAAGCATGAGAATGTGCTTTCCGACTTGACCTCCCCTAATTCAAAATTGGAGTATTTGATTATTGCTCCTGAAGAATTGCTGGACGGTGCTGTTGCCTTGGCCGAATTCCGTTCTGGAGGATCCGCTGTTTCTACAATTCCCACGACGGTTGTAGCCGTTGAGGACATTTATAGGCGCTACACGGCGGGCCGACTTTCCCCGGTGGCAATCCGAAACTACATATCCTACGTTTATTCTGTATGTCCGAACTTGAAATATGTTCTTTTGGCCGGGGCTGGCAATTACGACTATCGTGGCTCAAATGGCAAATTGAATAGAAATCTGGTTCCTCCTTTTGAAAAGGAATCTGCCGTAACGGAAGACTTCTACGCTGCCCTGGATTCGGGTGAAATTGTAGGCTACGGAACTTACGACCTTGATGTTGCTGTTGGTCGTTTGCCTGTGCTTGACATGGACGAATTCAACAATTACCTGGAAAAGGTCAAGGAGTACGAGAAGCTTGGCGTGATGGATTATTCCGATTGGCGTTCAACTTTGCTGATGACCGCAGACGATGCGAAAAATTCCGGTAAACAAGATAACTCCAAACATTCTGAAGTTCAAGAATTCGTTGCCAATGCTATCGATAGTCTGGCTGCGAGAAAGAAGCAGCGTTGGAACATGAAGAAAGTGTATCTCCTGGATTATCCGGAAGATGCTGCTGGCCAGAAAAAGGAAGCCGCAGATGACTTTATAAATGTCCTGAATCAAGGAGCCTTGTTTGCGACCTATTTTGGTCATGGTTCCAAGATTGAATGGGCATCGGAAGGCTTGCTGAAGTCTAGCTACGTCGCTCGACTGAGCAACAAGAAACGCTACACCATTCTTGGTTCGTTCTCTTGTACTGTAGGCCGTTTTGATGAAGGCAATACCCGCTCGCTTTCCGAAGAGTTCATGGTGGCTTCTGGTGTCGGCTCCATTGCTTCTGTTGGTGCGACCCGAGAAACGTTTAAGGATACGAACAGGTCTTTTGCATTGACGTTTATGCTGGGTGCCTTAAGTGGAGACAACCAGTACCTTGGTGATGCTCTCTTTAAAACGAAGCTTACTGCCGGGACCGCTTACTCTGACACTAGATACGAATACGAAAAGTACGTGCTGATTGGGGAACCTGTAATCAAGTTGCCTCAGTCAACTTTGCCCGTGAAGTTCGATCAGAAAATTGATACCCTGAAGGCCTTGGATAAAATGAAGTTGTCAGGCTCTGTCGACGGCCTGCGCGACGGCTTTGTCAATCTGGTTATTACGGAAGGTCGTACGGAAAAGCGCCTGGACCTGCAAGTGACGAAGTTGGTTTCTCGTGATTCGTTGCCCCCGCTTGAGGTGAATGATACCATTGATGTTTCCTATGAAGGAAACTTGGTTTTCTCCGAAGAAATCCCTGTAAAGAACGGTCGCTTTGAAACGGAATTTATTACACCGCGCAAACTTTCTTTTGGTGATACTGCCGCAGAAATGAGGGCTTGGGCTTATTCTACGAACAGTCCTGTTGTTGGCCGTGATTGGAAAAATGGAATCGTGATTGCTGGGGTTTCCTCCTATGCGGATTCTTTGAAGGATACGGTTCCTCCGACGATTCAAATCCAGTCTTGCTACAACGACGGCTTTGCTACGGATTTCTATAACGGCCAGGAAGTAAAGTTGCAGAGCCCCGCTTGCCTGCAGGTCGTTGTTTCTGATTCTACAGCTCTTGACTTTAGGGAGCAGGCCGATGAAGGCTTGTCACTTGAGATCCTTGGCGTCTTGGATCCGTTCCATCCCAGTCCGTTCCTGGAACAGAATTCTAAGCGTGCCAAGGTAAGAATGAACTTCTCTTCGGAACAGTATCCTGCAGGAAAGTACTTGTTTAAGGTTCGTGCGCAGGATGTCCTGGGCAATTCCAGCGTTAAAATGGTGAACCTTGAAATTACCGAAGGTATGGTTGCCGGCCTCGCTGATGTTTTCAATGCGCCCAATCCCATGGGGAAGAAGGGAACGAACTTCTACTTTAAGAATTTGGCCGTAAATAATTCGTCCAAGGTGAACATTTTCATCTATAACCAGAACGGAAAACTGGTACAGGTGTTGAAAAATGTAGAATCCGGCGTTCATTGGAATGGCCGTGATATGCATGGTCGTTTGTTGGCAAATGGTCTTTATCATTATGTTGTGCGCAGTGAAGTTTCTGCTGCCGGAAATTCTGGTAAAAAGACCTGGACAAAGAAACAAAAATTGTTGATTTCGAGGTAAATATGGATTTGAGAGAAAAGCCGGGCAAGGTTCAAACAGTAATGGAATTGTTGCTCCGTTTCCGTTTGATTTCTGTTGTGGCGATTGTTGTTGCTACTGCGGCTTTTGTCGCTACCAAATGGCAAGAAATTGTGAGCTTGCCCCTGGGCGCTTCTGAAGCTTTGGGAATGTGGATTGCTGAAATTGAGGATGTGGCCTCTGTGTGGGCTTCGGCCCAGTATTTGGCGGTCGCTGGCATCGCTGCGGTGGTTCTGTTCTTTGTCTTTGGCGGAATTCGCAGTGGCTTTGCTTCCATCGTTTCCTTTGGTCTTGCTTTTGGGGCTTTGTTCCTGCTGGGCGGCAACGAGGAAATGCCGCTGATGATGATGGGAGGCTTGGCTCTGGTGGCGGCGCTGTCCATGATCGTCTTGAAGTTAAGCGTTGCTTGCGGCTTGTTCCCCTTCGTTTTGGGTTGGTGCTTCTTTAGTGGTTTAATGGCGGCATTGCCTGAGGCACTGGAGCCCAGCTGGCGTGTTTGGGCTCTCCTTTCTGCACTTGGTTTTGCAGGCTCTATGGCACTGTCTGTTTCTGCAGGCAAGCATCTTGGTGCTGGCGTTCCCCAGGCGGGTTCCTTGGTAAAGGCAGCTAAGCAGACCCTGATGCCCATGCTTCTGTCCTCCTTTGTGGTTCTTGGAGCCTTGGCTTTTGATATGTATACTGCCGCTATTGCGACAAATGCTGCAGGGGAGGCTTCTGAGGTGGTTGATCCTACGAACAATATTTGGGGTGCGGTCCTTTACTTCTTCGTATTTAATATCTGGTTCTTTGGATTTGTCTATCCCACCATGTCCTTTGCTCCGTGGGAGCGTCTCCGTGCTGGTTCTCGCCGAGTGGAAATGAAGGACAAGAAAAAGAAGACTGAAAAGAAAGGCGACAAGAAGTCTTCCAAGAAGTAAAATGGAATATTGATTGACGCTGGGCGTCGAAACGTTTGGCGGAAAAAGAGAACTCTCGAAAGGGAGTTTTTTTGTTTTAGTGTGTATTACAAATTTTGAAAATTACAAAAATGTGTTATTTGGAAATCTTGGGTCGCAAAACCATATATTCCAAGTTGTAATAAGAAAAATCTGAATAATTTACACAAATTGTAAATGCAGATAAATTTCTTGTTCACAAAGTGTAAGTGTGAAATGGCTGGCGCGCAGTAGTGCCGAGAGTTCTTTTGAAAAATAAAAATCCTTGAAATTCGCTTAAAAATGACGTTTTTGCTAGCGCAAGGTTTGTGTTTTCGGTGCCTTTTTTTAAGTTGGCACGGTCTTTGCGAATGGGGTGCGGAAACAAAAAAGTAAAACCCTAACAAGGACGAAAACATGAAGCTCATTACAGCTTACATTCAACCTGAAAGGCTCAATAGCGTAAAGCAGTCGCTTTATGAAGCCGAAATCTTTAAAATGTCTGTTACCAACGTTCTGGGTTGCGGCCAGCAAAAGGGTCACACTCAGGTTTATCGTGGTGTCGAAACCGAAGTTAACCTGCTGAAGAAGATTTGCATCCGTATCGCTGTGAACGACGAATACGTTCAGCCCTGCATCGACGCTATCATCAAGGGCGCACGCTCTGGCAACATCGGCGACGGCAAGATTTTCGTCACTAACCTTGAACAATGTATTCGTATCCGCACTGGTGAAACCGGCCCGGACGCTATCGGCTAAGGAGGTAACTGAATATGTCTAGAATGCTTTCCACTTCCGCTATTCTTGTTGCAGCTCTTGCCGCATTTGCTTCCGCTGAAGAAGCTGCTCCCGCTCCCACTGTTGGCGATGCAATTTTCATGACCGAAAACATCTGGATCATGATTTCCGCCATGCTGGTGTTCATCATGGGCCTTGGCTTTGCCTGCGTTGAATCCGGTCTCTGCCGCGCAAAGAGCGCAACCAACATTTGCTTTAAGAACGTCGCTGTTCCGGCTATCGGTATTTCCGTTTACGCCGCCATCGGTTTCGGTCTCATGTACCCGGGTGAATTCAACGGCATCATCGGTTTCCGCGGCTTCGGCATCGGTGACTGGCTGAACGCTGCAAACTTCACCAGCGCTTACAACGGCCACTTCACCCTCTTCACTGACTGGCTGTTCCAGGCTATGTTCGCTGCAACTGCCGCTACCATCGTTTCCGGTGCTGTTGCTGAACGTATCAAGCTCTCCTCCTTCCTGGTGTTCACCCTCTTCTACGTAGCCTTCGTCTACCCGATCGTTGGCTCCTGGGTATGGGGCGGCGGCTGGCTCTCTAGCTTCACTGCTTTCGGTGCTGAAGGCTTCCACGACCTGGCTGGTTCTGAACTGGTTCACTCTGTGGGTGGCTGGGGTGCATTGGCTGGCGTGCTGATTCTCGGACCCCGTATCGGCAAGTATGTGAACGGCAAGGCTCACGCTATTCCGGCTCACAACGTTCCCCTTGCAACCATCGGTGTGTTCATCCTCTGGTTCGGTTGGTGGGGATTCAACGGTGGTTCCGCTCTCTCTGGCAACCCCTTCGATACTTCTCTCATCCTTGTGACCACAAACCTCGCTGCTGTCGCTGGCATCATCACCGCAACCGCAACTTCCTGGATCATTGCAAAGAAGCCCGATGCTACCATGGCTTTGAACGGTTGCTTGGCTGGCCTCGTAGCCATCACTGCTCCGGCTGATACTGTTAGCCCCATGAGCGCTTGGATCATTGGTGCAATCGGTGGTGTGATCGTTGTGCTGGCTGTGTACATGTTCGAAAAGCTCCGCTTGGATGACCCGGTTGGTGCTCTCTCTGTTCACCTTGTCAACGGTATCTGGGGTACTCTCGCTGTCGGTCTCTTTGACTACACCGGTCGCTTCAACGTTGCAACTCAGGCTCTCGGCGTAGTTGCTTACGCAATCCCCTGCTTCCTCTCTGCATGCTTGATCTTCATCGTCATCAAGAAGACTATGGGTCTCCGCGTCAGCGAAAAGGAAGAACTGAAGGGCCTTGACCTTGCCGAACACGGTCAGGAATCTTACGGTGGCTTCCAGATCTTTAGCAACACCTAATCTTTAAAGCCATAATAAAAACCAGAACCTCGCCTCGAATGGGGCGGGGTTCTTTTTTTTATTGACAGTCGTCGATAATGAATTGGCTTAAGCTTGACCAGCTGGGGTCTGTGTAGGAATTGTTCCCGTTGGGTTGTTCCGTGCGGGAAAGCTCCAAGCTACAGATGCGCGATCCAGAATCCGTGGTGATGAATCTACCGGATTCAGAGTAGCAGCTTTGTTCAAACGTGTCTATGGTTACCATGTCACTGGAATTCAAGACCTTGTTGACGAAGGTTCCGCTTACAGTGACCTTGTAGCTTGTGGTTCCGTTGACATTGTTTTCGCAGGAAATGCTTTCCTTTGATTCTTCAAGCGTATAAGTGATTTCACCCTTATCCGTTTTGAAGCTGATGGTTGTGTCCACCGGCGTGATGGGGCTTCCTATGGGCCCTTCTACATCGGTTAGGTTACCGTTTAACTGGTTCCCAGTTGTAGCCATGTCGACGAAGTCTTCCCATACCAATGTGCTAGTGGAGGGGTCGTGAGCAGGATCGTCATCAGCAACAGAACTGCTTGAGACCGTGGAAGTTCCGCTGCTGGGACTAATTGAAAGGCTGCTGCTGGACAACGGAATAATATCTTCGTTGCCGGAGCTCGGTATGTCGGGGGTTGTCTGAACGTCCTTCGAAGAACTTGAGTGCGAAGCCTGGCTGGAACTTGATTCGTTGTCGTCATTTCCAACGGCAATGGTGTTTTCCTGCTCGTCAGTGCCTGCGACTTGATTCTCGGAACATGCGAAAAAGGAGGTGGATAGGCAAAGGCAGATTGCTGCCGGAATGGCCGCAGAAATATGTTTTGATTTTCTCGGGAACATTTCGCCTATCTCCTAAATTTTTTCAGTTAGTGGGAACAACTGTAAATTTAATCGATAAACACGGTCTATGTCTTGGCACTTGTTTGCAATAGCTATGATTTTCTTGCGGCAAGCCGTCAATTCCTGAACAATTTGCTTATAGGTTTCCGCGTCAATGCCCATGGTAACCCCGGAAATGTTCCTTTCATCGGTGCCCACTTTGTCCAAAGCTTCCCTTGCCAGGTCAATCATCTGTCTGTTCATGGATCGGATTGCCAGGGGGATAGCTTCTCCGGAACCGGTAATGGCCTTGTCTGTCTGTTCGTAGGTGTTGGTACCTGTTTCGCGAAGGAGATTTGCCTTGACCAGGAATGCCAAGGATTCTCGGACGTGCTGTGCGGAGAACGTATGCTTGATTTTCTTGGTGATTTCGTTGGGGAGGGCGCCTGGCATAAGTGGAGCCAGTTCACGGACAATGGAGTTGACTGCAGAATCGTAGTAGGCGAAGGTTTCGGCGTTCAATACGCGGACTCGCTGCTCCGAAGCGATTTGGGTCATTTCGTTAAAGAATACGCTTTTCTTTTTATCGTCCTTGGCGTTGCCGAATTCCACCAAATTTACGAAGTAGTCGTGCTCTGCACCTGTGTAACCCATGGCTGCAGCCACCTTAGGAATACCAACGCGACTCAAGGAACTCTTGCCATCGCATACCAGCTTCAAGTAGGAGGGAGAGGCGAAGCCCGCAGCCTTGGAAAAGTCGCGCCAGGTAAAGGCGGACTTTTTCTTGCGGTCCTTGTAATAGTCCATCATACAGACTCGGTAATCTTGGTATTCAAAAACAGGCTTCATAATTTTTGTCTGGTTATTAGAAAAGGTTTTCTAAGCAGTTGTAGAAGGCGTTTCGATTGTTGATGTAATTTGAATTTTCGCCAAGCTTAAAACTGCAAGTTTTGTCATTGCTGGTTACGGCGAAGGACAGTTTTTCTTCTACGAAGGGATCGGGGTAGGAAGAGTACTTGTGACCCAGGGGGTAGACGTTTGCTTCTTCCACGACGATTGTTACGGTCTTACCGGAAACGACGAAGGTTTCACTGGTGTTGGTCTTTTCTGCAACCTCGATGCCGTATCTCTCGATGGAACTGTCGATGTTATATGGACTCTTTTGCAATAGTTCAGTGGGAGCGGGGGTTCGGAAATTGCTTTTGGGTTCGTTAATGGATTTGTAGGCGAATTTGTAGAATGCATACATGAAGGTCGAATTCATCAAGTCGTCGGAATTTGCCATATCAACGGGATCGGATTCCTTGATGCTCAGGTTGTAAACGCCTTCGCTTATGGACTTGATGGTGTAGGTGGCTCCCCTCATGTTGTTGACGGTAATTGTTTCTTCGGTGCCGTAGGAAGAAGAAAGGTATGTGGGGAGCATTGTCCATTCGCCTTCCAACTTGTCGGATTTTCCGCCTACAAATTGGATGCCGTCTGCGGTTCCATAGCAGTCAGGGCCGCAATCCATGGCCGGTCGCATATCGCGCCAGCGGATAACCAAGGTGTCGCCCTTAAAGCTAAAATCTGCGGTGCGGTCGGTAGCGGTGTATTTGAAGGAAGTCTTGTTCTCCAGAATTCTCAAGTTCACGTTAGGGTCGTCGGGCAATTCTTCCGTATAGGAATTGGTATCTGCCGAAACCGTGTCTGTGGTGACAGGGTTGACGGGGATGCTGTCGCAGGGAGTTTCGATTTCGCTGGAGTCTTGGGAAAGGTTTTCGTCTTGCTCCTTCGAAATATCGTTTGCAGGATCATCGTTTGCGGGAACATCTTTTGCCGGTTCGTCATTTACAGGAACGTCGTTTGCGGACACGTTCTCGGAACAGCCCGCAAACAAAAAAGCGGAACATGCGATGGCGGAAACGCTCAAGATGATTTTAGATGCTTTGTTCATAACCAACCTCTTATAATTTAAAATTCTTTTCTTATAAGATAGGTTGTTTGATGATACAAAAGTGATGAAAAAAGATATGATTTTGAAGATTTTTAACAAAAATGTGTTAAAATTTTCTATGAATGAAACAAAATCTGTGTAAATGATACAAACCGCTAATGCTGGGAGATACCTTCCTTCCAGGCATTTAGGGCATCTTCGGAAGTATCGATGCCCCAATCCGCTTCGTGACTCTTGCTTTGGCTAAAGATTACCAGACCCTTGATTTTCGGGAATTCCGTGGGCAATACCTCGAACATGTTCTTGAACCATTCCGCCTTGCTGCCGCCGTGTTCGGTGCAGGAAAATTCTGCGATGAACATGGGCTTGTTGAAACCTTCGATGGCTCTGTATGCAGCCTTGAACACTTGGGAGAAGCTTTGCCAGCTAGACCAGCTTTGTGCGGTGCCCCAGTTGTAGCCGTCGATGGAAGTGTAGTCTACGTAGTCGTTGCCAGGGTAGGAACCCTTCAATGTGGACTTTGCACCGCTGTTGCTAGCGTTGGTCGTCCAGACCCACTTTACGTTGGTGACGTTCTTGGCACGGAAGCGTTCAACAATATAGCGGAAGGCTGCGGCCACCTTGTCTTCGGCATTTTTGACGGGGTCCTTGCCGGTGCTCCAGGTGTACCAATCGCCGTTGGATTCGTGGAGCGGTCGCAGCCAGATTTCGTCTTGGAAATTCTTGACGCCGTCGGCGAAATCGTCAAGGTAATCATCGGTGATGCCGTCGAGAATGTCCTGTGCTGTGTAGGGCTGGGGCATCCAGGTGATCATCATGATGGAGCCACGGCTCCTTGCCATTTCGGCGTAGGGTTGGGTCCATGCCCAGTCATTGTACTGCCACAGGACAAAATGATGGATGATATCCAGGTGGCGGCCTTGTAATTTTTCAAAGGCCTCTACGTTGGCGACCGTAGGCTGGGGAACTTCTTCAGGACCGCCAACCCATGCGCCAAAGAACATGGAATCGAATGTCTCGGAATTCTGAGACATTGGATTTTGCTGTTCCGAGGATGAACTAACTGAATTGATCAGCTGCGACGAAGAACTTGCAGGGTTGATTAATTGCGAAGATGAGCTTGTGAGGTCCTGTGCCATGGAGCTAAGGGGTGTTTCTGTTGTGGAACTGCTAAGGCCTGCAATGGCTGAACTGCCAGGCAATTCGAAAGAAGAACTGGATTCTCCTGGAATAGGGCTGTCGCTGGGAGCAGAAGGCTTGTCTGAACCGCAACCGATGACAAGGCCGCAAACACAGGCTGCGACCAGAGATTTAAAAAAAGAATGTTTCACTTGTTATCCTCCAATTCCCCAAAAATAAGGAATTCTCGGCAAGAAAACACTCTTTTTAACGACTCTTGAAAGAAAAATTGTTATAACTGTTTTGGGCTATTTCGCGCTAGCGGCGGGGAAGGCGGCGATGCCGTCCTTCCAGGCCTTTAAGGCTTCTTCGGAAGTGTCAACGCCCCAGTCGGCTTCGTAGCTCTTGCTTTGGCTAAAGATGACGAGACCCTTGATGCGGGGGAATTCCGTGGGCAGAACTTCGAACATGTTCTTGAACCATTCTGCCTTGCTGCCGCCGTGTTCGGTGCAGGAGAATTCTGCCAGGAACATGGGCTTGTCGTAAGCGGAAAGAGCGTCGTAGGCGGGCTTAAAAACTTCGGAGAAGGATTGCCAATGGGACCAGCTCTGTGCGGTTCCCCAGTTGTAGCCATCGATGGATGTGTAATCTACATAGTCGTCGCCAGGATAGGAGCCGGTGAGAGAGGCGCCCGCGCTGCTGCCTGCGTTGGTTGTCCAGATCCATTTCGCGTTAGTGGCGCCTTGTGCGCGGAAACGTTCCACGATGTGGCGGAATGCTGCGGCCACCTTTTCTTCGGCGTTGTTTGCGGGATCCTTGCCGGTTCCCCAGGTGTACCAGTCTCCATTGGATTCGTGGAGGGGACGCAACCAGATTTCTGCACCGAATTCCTTGACGCCCTTGGCGAAGTTATCTAGGTAGGCGTCGGTCTTGCCGTCCAGAATGTCCTGGGCGGTGTAGGGCTGTGGCATCCAGGTGATCATCATGATGGAGCCGCGGCTCCTTGCCATTTCGGCGTAGGGCTTGGTCCAGGCCCAGTCATTGTACTGCCAGAGAACAAAATGGTTGATAACATCCAGATGGTGGCCTTGTAATTTTTCGAAAGCCTCCACGTTGGCTTCTGTTGGCTGGGGAATTTCTTCGGGGCCGCCCACCCAGGCACCGATGAACAAATTGTCGAAGTTTTCGGAAGAAGGGGCTGGCTTGGTGGAGCTGCAACCAGCGGCGAGTAGGCATGCAGCCGCTGTAACCAAAGTCTTAAGAAAATTATGCTTCATAATAAAATCCTTTAGTATGCAAAATAAGGAAATTAGAAAATAATGGAAATTTTAAATTGAATGTGAATAATAAAATTGTCTTAACTGTTTAAGAAAAAATCGTCAAAAAAAGAGACTGCCAAAACGATAATTGGCAGTCTCCGTGAACATTGTTTTGCACCGAGTGGGCGAATTGCAAATTACGCTTTTTCCTTGTAGCCGCACTTGGGGCAAACGCCGTTTTCGTCCAGGGCGATTCCGCAGAGAGGGCAGCGCTTGACCGTGCCTGCAACAGGGAATTCCTGGGAGGCGGCGTTCACTCCGCTGGTGAAAGTAATCTTTGCGATGTTCAGCTTCATTTTCAGAAGGTCGTAGACAATCTTGATCATGCCTTCCACCGTCATGGTCTCCTTCGTCACCACTAGGCGACAATCCGGGTAAGCCGTGGCCAGTGCCGTCTTGAACGCAGGCCCCTTCATCTTGTTTTGCGGGTGGCCGTTCCTGATGCCCTGCTTTTCATAGACATCGAGAATCGCGGGGAGCAGCGGGTCGTCTTCACGCAGAATGAGTGCGTGGTCGAAATTCCGCAGAATGTCCCAGGCCGTCTTCTGGATTTCGTTGCAGGGGAACACCATGTTCACCCCCGCGTTGATGGAATCCTCCACCTCGATGGTGAGTATTCCCGTGTGGCCGTGAAGGTACTGGGCCTCTCCCTTGAAACCGTAGAAACGGTGGGCGTACTGCAGGCTGAACGTTGTGTAGCTTCTCATGATTTCTCCTTGTCCGCATAGCGAACGTTGATGGTTATACCTGCAGTATATCAAACGGGGAGAGGGGAGGACAAGGGGAAAATTTTGCAGTTTGGGTGTGGAGATCGCTCTGTTTCAGGGATGGTCAAATCAAAGTTATTAACGGACTTTCCAAGGCTTTGATATAAACCTGTTTCCATTTGATGGACTAAAACGGTACGGCTCCAGTAGAATTCCAGCATGCCGCTATTTACGCGAATGGCTGTCTGAATTTGAGTATTGCGGAATCTTTGGACTTCTTGAAGGGTGCTCAATCTTTACAAAAATCTTACGGGCAACTATATTTGTTTTGAATCAATAATGCTTGTAGAGGGCCGGATTCCGCGCCCTTTTTGATTTTGAGGAGAAAATAAATCATGATGCGAAATAGCATTAACTCTTGTTTGACCACGCTGGTCATAACTTTGGCGTGTGTGGTGTCTGCAAGTGCAAGTGAAAAACAGTTTTATCTGGTTAATGGTTCTCAAGAGTTTAGTGAGTCCGCTATAGTTGCGGAAGGTAACAATACTTTAAGGCTTAATGTTGATGAATCCAATGACTTCTATATCTATGACGAAACCACTGATAGTTGGGGAAACTTTGGATCTGATTTGAAAGTGCCTTACTCAGGAGAGGGATCGTTTGGGGCTGATAAAATTGGATTTGAAGTAAAAACGGCGGGCTACTATGACATTTATCTTGAAGATCGAGGCTCTGGAGCCTGGTATGTTTCCTTTACAGAAACTAAGGCGGAAATTGAAAGTGTTGCCGACCTAATTTATACAGGAAAAGCAATTACACCAAAGCCAGCTGTGATTCTTGGAACGCTTGATATTTCGGAAGGTACTGACTACGAGTATTCATATACCAACAATGTAAATGTTGGCTCTTCTGCAACTGTAACGGTTACATTCAAGGGCGATTATGCGGAGTTCGGTTCTGTTTCAAAATCCTTTAATATCACGATGGCTACGCCTACAGTTGAACCTCCGACTTCTGCTAATCCGAAGTACGCTGGTACATGTGTCGTGCTTGTTACCGCCGGAACTACAGACTTTGGAACGATGCTTTACAGTTTGGATGGTGACGATTACTCGGAAAATATTCCTTGTGCGGATAAAGGCGGCGATTATACGGTTTACTACGAGGTTGAAGAAAGTGGCAACTGGTTTGCTGCCGCAGGGAGTGTTGAAATTCAGGTGCCGGTTCGTGTTGATGTGACCGTGGTTGGCGACGGTTCTGTAAGTGGCTACGATCCCGACGAATTCTACCCTGTTGGTACAGTACTTACCCTTACCGCGGAGCCTGCAGACGGATACAAGTTCCTTAGCTGGAACAGTGATGTCGATGTTCCTGCAACATTTGAATACACGGTTGATGCTGAACAGAATAGCCTAGAAGCAACTTTCAGCAATCACTATATTGCCTACACAACCAGCGACGGTGATACTGCTTTGCCTGTGCTTTCATCTATGTATGATATTAAGAAAAATATGTGCGAGGACGGTCTGTGTGTCATGTTTTTGGGCGATGGTGTTACAGAACTAGACGATGGCGCATTTAATAATAATAAACGCTTGACTAGTATTGAAATCTCGAGCAGTATTGAAACTATTGGGCATTTCGCTTTTGCAGAAACTCCTTTGATTCGTGTGGATATGAAGTCAAAAGAGCCCCCTCAATTGGGGGAATGGCTGACTTTCCTCAACGTTCCTGATGAATTTTTGATTCACGTGCCTCATGGTTCAGCCGATGCCTACAGGTCTGCCGATGGCTGGAAGGATTACAAGGACCACATTGTTGATCACGACGCATCTATGCTGGTCTGGACCGATGATGCTGTAGTACCCACATGCTCTGAAACAGGTTGGGAAGCAGGCTATGTCTGCAATGAGTGCCACAAGCGCTTTGCCGATGTGGATGGCCATGTTGAAATGTCCCCGGTGGCCGCCCTTGGAACAACATACGGTGCAGTTTGTGCTTACAATGACGATAGCAAGGCAATTATCGACGGAAACTCCGAAACCTCCGTACTGCTCCCTTGGAATATCGATGTGGACGCAATTGAGCTGAATAGGACCTTTGCCGCTGGCACAATCTCCACCATTACGCTGCCTTTTAGCATGTATGTGGAAAATGTGGAGGGCGCTGTATTCTACAGATTTAAGTATGTTTCTTCGGATGACTGGACTGTTCACGTAGGTTCCGTTCGTGACGAACTGGTCGCAAACACCCCGTACCTAGTGAAAACTACTGGCGAGACCATCTCCTTTAAGACTGGGGCTACCTTGGAACGTACATTGGATGCCTCTCCCACGGACCTGGGCCAGGATGAAGGTGATGGCTGGGAACTTCGCGGAACCTATGGAAAAATGGTCTGGAAGGAAGGTCATCCGGATCTTGGGTATGTTTATGGTTTTGCCGCCGAGAATGTTGTCGATGTCCATATTGGCGAATTTGTGAAAGCTACCGCTGGTGCAAACCTGTCGCCTATGCGAGCCTACCTCTATTACAATCCTGTCGCAACTCCGGCACCTTCTCCGGAACCGTCCTTCCGTGGTATGGCTCCCATGGCTCGTTCGACTTCCAGTATCGAGACCCCGAATTACTTGGATGTGGTCGTGGATGACGATGAGGGCGGAACTCTGTATATTGGTAAGCTCAATACCCGCACCGGCGAGTTCAACGCCGCGGGAGAACGCTGGTTCGACATGAAGGGCCGTAAACTCAACGGCAAGCCCAGCGCTAAGGGTTCCTACTTCAATAACAGGAGCAAGGTTATCGTAAAATGAAAAGGCTGGAACCGAAGAAACTGTATTGCAAACCCCAGGTAAAAGTAATCAAGCTGAAACACCGTGCGAACCTGCTGCAAAACAGCGGTTTTGAAAATGACGGTCCCAAGGGTTATGGCGGCAAATTTCAGTAATAGGAGTAGAAATGAAAAAGCAAGAACAGAAGAAACAGTACAAAAAGCCCCAGGTGAAGGTGATCAAGCTGAAGCACCGTTCAAACTTGCTGCAGAGCAGCCTTCCCGACAGAATGGGTGTTGTCGTTGACGATTAGTTTGTTTTTACGATTTCGCCTTGATGTATAAAACGAAAGTCCTTCCGAACAAAATCGGAGGGACTGGATTGTTCCTTTACAGTTCATCAATCTGCTTCTGCAAATCCTCCGCTTTTGGGAGCAGTTTATATTCAGCAACTCCAATAGGCGACACCATGTTTGCCAAGGACCATTCTACCACCGTTTTCTTTTTAGACTTGCAAATCAAAAGGCCAATGGTCGGGTGTTTCCATTTGATGGACTAAAACGGCACGGCTCCAGTTATTTTCAATGGTCTTATTGATGTAGAACAAAGCTTCGTCAACACCTTGGCACTTGGTGATGATTTCCGTATGGTGTCGCCAAGGAATCATTGCGAAACTTTGGGGCATTTCTAAAACTGCACCAACTTGGTGCATTTTTGCAGAATAGAACAGGAACCATCTTTTCATATTCCACAGATTTCTTGTAGAAAAGCCCTTCGCCTCAGGAAATTCAGCTTTCAAATCAAGGGAAATCTGGTTTACGACGCCTGCGCCCCACTTTTCTTCTGCCTTCTGTTTTACAAGATCCTGGGCAAGGCTCCAGTAAAATTCCAGCATGCCACTATTTACGCGAATGGCTGTCTGAATTTGAGCATTGCGGAATCTTTGGACGGGCCCACAAGATTTTTCAAAAATGATTTAGCAACAGTTGGTTTGACTGTGTTGACTCTACAAAAAAACTTGCAGCCGCGGCACTAGCCGACGTTCCCTTTTTTTAGAGTTCGCTCGGCGTCATCCAGCCATAGCCTTTAGAAGTTCTTTTTTGCTGGAGCCCAAAGAGAATAGAGCCCGAATTAACAATTCCAAAGACACGCTGGAATTTGCCTTTTCCATTTTTGCCAGGCGCGATTGGCTTGTTCCCGACATTCTTGCGACTTCTTCTTGAGACAATCCACTTTTCTTTCGCTTTGCCACAAGAGCCTTGGCGAGCGCAACCTTCATTTCGATAATCGCCATTTCAGCTTCGTTCAAGTCCAGAAATTCGTCGATGTCGCCAACCTTCCATCCGTTCTTTTCTAGCCTTTCTTTTTTTGCCTTTTCCATGCAGCCTCACTTTGCCTCGTAAGCGGAAAGCCGTTTCTTACAGAGTTCTATTACATCCTGCGGAGTTTTGTTTGTTTTCTTATCAACCCAATGAATCACGATTATCGCATCATCATCGATTCGATAAAAAATCCGCCACGTCTTGTTTTCGTCGTTGATACGCAATTCATGACAACGTGCGCCAATTGACGGCATAGGTCGACTTTGCGGCATTGACAAAAATAAGCCTGATTGTAACAAGCGAAGTAGGTATCCTGTTTCAATTCTAGCTTTTTGCGACAACGGCGGAGATTTTGGTTGAGAACTCAACCAAGCCAAAGGTTTATGTTTTGGACTCATTAAATATATGTCATTTTTGACATAATGTCAAGAGCTCTACGTTGGTCATCTGGGGCCGGCTTCCCCATAGGGTTCCTGTTGCCAGGTGTAAACTAAGGCAACGACGTCAAGCAGAGAGTTTTACTTGCCCCACGAATGGGGATTACTCACTCGGTTGACAATATACAAAAATGAAATATTAAAAATCAAGGCGCTGTAAAAAGCGGTTTTTGGCCTTCTTGAAGGGCGTTCAATCTTTACAAAAATCTTACGGGCAACTATATTTGTACTGGATGAATATTGTTGCGTGTGATGGACTGAAGTTTATGGCGACCGCTGAGGGAGCCTTTGCGGGCTGTGGCTTTGTGGCGCAGGTCCGTAAGTCCATTACCCCCCCCATGTAACCAGAAGTTTACTTACCGGTTGTCATTCCGGTTCTTCCCATACATTAAAAATTTTCCCGTGCGAGTTGTTCGCCATGGGCTTTCTTGCGTTGTGCGCATTTTTGCGCCCGCTGTCGTGTTTTGCCGTGTCCGCTTTTTGCGGTCGCGGCTCTTTGATTTTAAGGAGAAAATAAATCATGATGCGTAATGGCATTAACTCTTATTTGACCTCGCTGGTCATGGTGCTGGCGCTGTTGTTCTCGGCAAATGCCTTTGCTGCAGAAACAGTACAATCAACTATCGAGATAGATGGCAAAGACTACACTTTGTTCACAGGCTTTACAGCAACTGCGGGAATTGAAAAACCTAAGGTTACGACCGCTCTTCATTCGAATATGGTGGATGGAGATCCTTCTACAAGTTGGAGGGATGCCAGATCTGATGAAGCAGTTTCTTTTGGTTATACATATGTTGAATTTACATCAGATGTCCCTATTTTCTTAAAAGGATACATACTAAATTCATATAGTGTAAATTCTTACCATCCGTCAGAGTGGAGATTGTTCGCTAAGGCTGATGTAGATGGTGACTATGTTTTAGTATCAGAATACACTGATCAAACCTATTCGGGAACAGAACATAAATACCCTGTTGTCAATGAAGAGAACAATCAATATAGATTTTTTCGCTTTGAATGTGCGAATGAAAATCTAATTATAGCTTTAACGGAGATTAGACTGTATGGCTATGATGAGTTGACCTATACTCATCTTACCCCACATGCTGCAACTTGCTCCCAGCAAGGTGTATTGAGAGAATGTTATCTTCGTAATGATGGCAAGTATTTCACAGATGAAACAGGGACGACAGAACTTGATGAGTTTGCTGTTGTAGAGCCGATGATACCTCACATAGACGTACATCATGAAGCTGATGCAAATCATATTGAATACTGGCAGTGCTCGGTGTGCGGTAAGTTTTTTGCTGATGCGGAGATGACAACAGAAATAGCAGAAGTGCAGACACAAAAAATTAAGTATTTGAATTCCACTGGGGATTTGGAGCAACTAAATGAGGTTGCAACAAAAGTTACAAGTGACGCGACAATATGGAATGCAGGCTGGTATCTGGTATCTGAAAATGTAACAATATCTGATCGTATTATTGTAAACGGTGAAGTTCATTTGATATTGGCAAATGGAGTGACTCTTAATGCAAATAGAGGAATCACAGTATCAACAGATGCGTCGTTTAACATATATGCACAAACAGAAGATGAAGCGAATATGGGTGCGTTGAATGCTACAGTTCCAAATTATTTGTTTGAACCATATGCAGGAATCGGTTGTGCATATGGTAGTGGCGACGCTGGCTCGATAATGATTAATGGTGGAAAAATTACAGCACGAGGAAATGAAGGGGCTGGTATCGGTTCAGTTCAGTATAGATCGGTAGGAACGATTACGATAAATGGTGGAATTGTCGATGCTGCAGATACTGAGGGAAGTGGTGCTGGAATTGGCAGTGGTAAATCAGGAAAAGCTAGTGTCATTAATCTAAACGGCGGTGTTATTTACGCAAAGGGCATTGGAGCTGGAGTATACGGAACTGGCAGTATAACTATTAATGTTTCAAATGGAATTAAGAAAATCGTCGCAACATCTAATAATTCTGGATGTATAGGGAATAAAGAAAATATTACCGTTAATTTTAAGAATGAAGGAAGTATAGTGACTGGTGCTGCCAAGGATGCGATATTCTACGATTCTGGTGAAGGAGAACAACGGATTATTCGAACCAAAGCATTGAATCATCATATTGTAATCGGTGATAATATTAAGGCTCATATAACAGCTGATACAGAATATGCTCTTGCAGGAGAGTTGATTACACTGACCGTTGGTTTAACTGTGGATGCTTCATCAGTAAAGATAAATGGAGTAACAGGGTCATTGTCGGATGTAGAGGGTGGTACATACACCTTTGTTATGCCAGATGGTGATGTAAATGTGGCGGTAGATGAGGTCGCTGAAACATATTCTGTTGATTTCCCTGAGCAGATGGAAATTGTTAGAACATCCAATCCTGCAGATGGTGATGGTAAATATATTTCTGGAACTGTAGTTGAGTTTAGACTCATGTTTCCTTATACAACAACTGATGTTTCTGATGGTACAAATACGTTGGTCGCAGCAAATGGTGTATATAGTGTGACTGTAGAAACATCTAACATAAATATTTCTGCATCTATAAATCGTGGAAACTCTATTAATTTGTCTGAGGCGACTAATAATTTCACTGCTGTAGACGGAGATGTGCTTAGCGGTTCAACCCAATATACAGTGATGGTTGCAGATATGGCTAACATTACTCTTTCAGATGCAACGATTGATGGTGGCATTATTTGTGATGGTTCTGCAACAATTACTCTTGAGGGTGAAAATAATGTAACTGGTGCTACTAATATGGCAGGTATTCAGGTTGGAGGTTTAGGAACAACTCTGACAATCAGGGGTGATGGTTCATTAACCGCATTGGGTAATTATTTTTCTGCTGGTATTGGCTTGAGTCAAGCACGGAAGGTTGATGCCATAGGTGGAGATATTGTAATTGAAGGTGGAAATATCACGGCAATTGGACATTCCAAGTGGGGTTCTGGCATCGGAACTGGTGAGGCCTATAAAGCAACAGTGAGACTTGGAAACATCACGATCAAGGGCGGCGTGGTAAAGGCTATAGGCGGTGAGGATGCTGATGGTATAGGTATCGGTTATACATATACAAATTTAGGTTCTACGAATGAAATTGGTACAATAACCATTTATGATACTGCTGATATGGTAGATGCTTCAAGTGTTAGAAAAAATATTATCTATATGCACGATGATATTGATGTGTCTGTAAGTAAAAATGATTATTTCGGCATTATTGAAAATGGAGAACGTAAAATCATATATACAGGAATCCCTGCTTTTGATGTCGAGGATCAGACATATACAGGAGAAGCGATTACACCAAAGCCAACGGTTTCATTAGGTTCTCTTAATTTTGAAGAAGGAACTGACTACGAATATTCATATACCAACAATGTAAATGTTGGCTCTTCTGCAACTGTTACGGTTACATTCAAGGGTGATTATGCGGAGTTCGGTTCTGTTTCAAAATCCTTTAATATCACGAAGGCTACGCCTACAGTTGAACCTCCGACTTCTGCTAATCCGAAGTACACTGGTACATGTGTCGCGCTTGTTACCGCCGGATCTACGAACTTTGGAACGATGCTTTACAGCGTGTTAAGGGAAGGCGGGTCACAGACTGCTTATTACACCGGTATTCCTTGCGCCGATTGGGCTGGCCGTTATACGGTTTACTATAAGGTCGAGGAAAGTGATAACTGGTTTGGCTTTGCTCCTCAATCTGTTGACGTGACTGTGGAAAACGAAATGTTCAAGATTACCTTTGTAGATGATGAGGGTGACGAAATCATCTCTCGTGAATACGAGTATGGCACTCCGGCTGAAGGCGTTGACTTGCCACCAGAAAATCCAGAAAAGGCTGACGATGAAATGTATGCCTACACCTTTGCTGGCTGGAGTCCTGAAATTCAGGAAGTGACTGGTGCTATGACATATAGTCCAATCTACGATAAAACCCGTATCGGTTTCGGTCCAATTACTATTGCAAAAGACAGTTCCTCGGCAATTATCGATGGAATGTCCAGAGATCCTATCGATAAGGCAATTAAGGACTGCATGATTAAAGGTGAAGTAACCCTCTATCGTCACTTTGCGGCAGGAAAGTATTCCACCCTTGTACTGCCTTTCTCGACGTTTACGGGTGCTTTTAGTGGCGTGTCTTTCTATTCGTTCAGGGGTGTGGAAAAGGAAAATGGCGTCTGGAAGACGGTTGTCTTCGGCTATGTTGACAAAGAAAATGAAGGTAATAAGCCCATTGAGGCAAATACCCCCTACATCGTGGTTGCCGATGCTGATATGGACGACCTGGTTGTAAAAGATGGTGTATTGTTTGATGCAGACGATCCCAAGAGTTCTTATGGAGCTACCTTGATTTGCTCTGAAGAAACTTGTGATGAAGTGCCTGACGAAAATAAAAGCTGGCAGTTCGTGGGTACCTATAATTACAGACAATGGGATTCCGGCAACAATGTCGAAGAAATTGGAACTACTTATGGCTTTGCTGGTGCTGCCGGTAACGGCGGTATGGAAATTGGCAAGTTTGGTAAAATCAAGGAAGGAGCCTACATCTATCCCATGCGAGCCTACCTGCGTTACCAGCCTCCTTCGCTCCCATCCGTCCTATTCAAGGCGGCTCCAGCCTATGCTTCTGTCGCAAGTATCGATGAACTCCCTGAATCCATGGATGTGGTTATCAGGGGCGAAGAGGGTACAACGGTCATCGGAACCATCAACACCCGCACCGGTGAGTTCCGCTCCGCAGACAATCGCTGGTTCGACCTGAACGGCCGTTACCTCGGCAACAAAAAGCCCACCGTCAAAGGAACCTACTACAATAATGGAAAGAAAGTCATTGTCAAGTAAGCCGAAGTGTGGCTATGTCAAGCCGGAAATGAAAATCGTCAAGCTCAAGGCCCGCACAAGCCTGCTTCAGGGTAGCGGCTCTCACGACCCTGCTGACGATTTGCCGGAAACATTGAATGTTATAATCAGATAAGAATGGAGAACAATATGCAGAAGAAAGAATACAAGACTCCGAAAATGAAGGAAATCAAGCTGAAGTCCCGCGCAAACTTGCTTTGTGGAAGTGGCTGTGAAGAAGAGATTGGCGGGGAACTCAACTACAACGATTACGAACCCGTAGATCGTAAGAACGTTTAACCTGTTCCTGTGCTATTGATTTGCTCATGAAGCGAAAAGTCCTTCCGACCAAAATCGGAGGGACTTTTTTATACTTTAGAGCGAAGAATTGATTTATGGATTTTTCCCGATACGATAATTTTTTCCGTCTGTTGCGTATTGCGCTTGGGTGTCCGGGGGCAAGTGCTGACGTGTTTCCGCGGCTGTCTGCGGAAGAGTGGGAACGCATTTACAACGAGGCGGACCGGCAGACTCTT